>JAJZQK010000203.1 GCA_021847625.1 Chloroflexota bacterium | reverse complement strand
GGCCGCCGCCAAGCAATACATGAAGCAGGGGACGCGGGGCAAGATCATCACCATCGCCTCCCACCTGGGCATCGTCGGCATGGAGGAGCGGACCTCCTACTGCGCGAGCAAGGCAGGCATCATCAACATGAGTCGGGCCCTCGCGCACGAGTGGGGCAAGTACAACATCAACGTCAACTGCCTGGCCCCCGTCTTCACGCGCACGGCCATCAACGCCGAGACGATGGACGACCCGGTCTTCCGCAAGGTGCTGGAGGACCGCATCCCCTTCGGGCGCATCGGCAAGCCGGAGGACCTTGTCGGCGGCGTGGTCTACATGGCCTCCGACGCGGCGAACTTCATGACCGGCCAGACCATGGTGGTCGACGGCGGCTGGCTGACCTGGTAGCCAAGACAACGTCTGCCTATACTGGTTGCGAGTACTGATGTCCCGTTCTTCGGTGGCTAAGACGTGGCGGCCAGACCTCGGTCCCTGGGCGCAGCCCAGGGAGACGGCCGCCACTACGTAGGAGCAGGGCCGATGTGGGCTCGGCTTAAGGCAATTGGTATCAGAATAATGAGCGAGCAGTGGAGGTGCACAGATGGCGAAGGCTTTTCCCGACGACATGGATCTGGTCACCGGCGATATCGACCGAGGCGTGGCCTACGTAAACGGGGAGTTCCGGCCCATCCAGGAAGCCAACATCTGGGTGATGGACACGGGCTTCTTCGCGGGCACGGCCGTGTTCGACGTCCTCTCCGGCTATCGGGGCTACGTCCTGAGGATGGAGGCCCACATCGACAGGTTCTTCAGGTCGATGCAGGCCGTGCGGATCCGCCCTCCCTTCGGCAAGGGGGAGCTGAAGGACCTGCTGCTGGAGCTGGTGCGCCGCAGCGGCCTGCGCGACGCCTACATCTGCTGCGTGGCCACGGGGGGCCGGCGTGGCGCCGGGCGCCTCGACACCTGGCGGCCGACGATCATCCTGTATGCCGTCCCCTTCATCAGCGTCGTGCCGCCGCATCTCATCGAAACAGGCGGCAAGCTGCGCATCTCCAGCATCCGCAACCTGCCCTCGCAGTGCGTGGACCCTAAGATCAAGACATACAACCGCATGCACTCCTACCTCGCCCAGCTGGAGGCCATCGACGCGGGGGACGACGAGGTGGTGATGCTGGACATGGAGGGGTATGTCTCCGAGGGGCGCGGCTCGAACGTCTTCGCGGTCAAACGGGGGGCGATCTATACCCCGCGGGAGCACGTGTTGCAGGGAATAACCCGGGAGACGATCTTCGAGATGGCCGAGCGGGAGGGCATCCCGGCCCACGAGGCGACGATGACGCCCTACGACCTCTACACGGCCGACGAGGTCTTCCTGGCCACGACGGCGGGCGGGGTGATGCCGTTCATCCAGGTCGACGGCAGGGTCATCGGCGACGGCCGGCCGGGTGAGATCACCGAGCACCTGCGTCAGCTCTACTGGCAGGTCCACACCGACCCCCGCTGGGCGACGCCGGTCTATTAGCAGCACGGGCCCCATCTTTGCCTCACGGCTAGTCGGGGCAGACATTGGTCGTCGCCTCACCCGAGAATTGGTGAGTGACGGGACTCACACTGGCACTGGCCCAAGGAACCGCCGGCACCGCGCCCGTGGGATTCCCTACCTTGGCTCGACCCGAGCGCACTGTCCAGGTGGCAATGTAATGAGACGCCTAAAAACAGTGGCCGTGAAGTCGGCAGGCCTGGCGGTCGTCATACTGCTATTCCTGGTGGCTACATCGTCTTTCAACCTCCTCCATCCGCTGTGGGAGGCGCCGGACGAGGCTCAGCACTACGAATACATCCGCTATCTTGTCCAACACAGGAGCCTGCCGGATGCCCGGCTTATCGCGGATATCGGCGCCACCGAGCTTCACCAGGTGCCGCTGTACTACGCGCTCCAGGCGCTGGTGGTTGGCTGGGTAGACCACGATGCGGCCAAGGTCTGGCACGCCAACCCCTTCGTCACCTGGCCCAACCATCCCTCCCGCGTGGCAATCGCCGTGCATCGCCAGGAGGAGCTGCCGCCCTACGCGGGCTACGTGCTGGCGGCTCACCTTGCCCGCTTCCTGTCGTCGCTGATGGGTCTGGGTACGGTCGTCGTGACTTACCTCCTGGCCCGTCGGCTATCGCTGGGCCGTAACCTGGCGCTCGCCGCCGCCGCCGTCGTCGCCTTCACCCCCGGCTTTGCCTTCAGCAGCGCCACCATCAACAACGACAACGGCGTTATTCTCGCCTCCGCGCTCGTCCTCCTGTACTGCGCCGCTCTGCTTGCCCGCGGCAGCCCCACCTGGCGCGACGGCGCGGTCGGCGGGCTGCTGCTGGCCATCGCCGCCCTTATGAAGCTGAGCGGACTCCTGCTGCTGCCCGTGGTGGCCGGCACCTGGGCGTTCCTCCTCTGGCGTGGGCGAAAGGCCAGCCTACAACAAGGGCTCGCCTCCCTGGCCCCCCTTCCCGTCGTGTTCGCGGCCCTGGCGGCCTGGTGGCCGCTGGTGAAGTGGAACCAGATGGACGCGATCACCGCCAACTCCGGCCTGGGTCTGGAGTTCAGCCTGCTATCGCCGCGCTTCGACCGCCTCCTCGCCAGCATAGACCTCAAGACTCTCGGCAAGTTCTTCAGCTCGTACTGGGGAGCCTTCGGTTGGGTCGACGAACTGGCGCTGCCGTTCTGGGCCTACGCGGGGCTTGCCGTTATCTGCCTGGGGAGCCTCGTCGGTAACTGGCGGCTCCTCGCCGGAGGCCGCTGGCCTGCCCAGGAGCCCGGGACGCGTCGGGGGTTGCTGATGCTGGGGTTCGTGGCCCTGTTGTTCGGGTACGCGTTCATCGTCAGATGGCTGAGCCTGCCGCTGCCTGGCGTGGAACGCGGTAGGTTCCTCTACCCGGCCATCCCGGCTCTGAGCATCTTGCTCGTGCGAGGCCTGGCCGAGCTCTCCCGCCCCAGGTCGCTCGTGCCCGGCGTCTTTGCCGGCAGCCTGGCGCTTATCACCATCGCCGTGCCCTTCACCATCAGTATGGATTCCTTTCCCGCGCCGGCCCCCATATGGGGAGCGTTCGACGAGGTGAAGATCGAACGCCCTCTGGGCCTGGCCTACGCCAACGGCCTCACCGCGATGGGGCTTTCCGCCGAGCGATGGTACGTTCAGCCGGGCGAGGACTTCGCCTTCGACTTCTACTGGCGGGCAGATGAAGACCAGGTAGCTAACGTGTGGGCCGCCTTCCGCCTGCGTGACCCTTCCGGCACGGTGGTCGCCAGCGATCACGCCGTTCCTCAGGCGGACGCCTTCGCCCCGAAGTACTGGCAGCAGGGGGAGGTTGTCGTCGATCCGCGCAGAATGGCGCTGCCCGAGAATGCTCTGCCCGGCCCCTATGTGCTGGAGATGCGTCTGCTAGACGAGCGGGCGACGACGGATATACCTCGCCAAGACGGTGAGACGGCGGCTTCCGGCTGGGTGAAGGTCGCCGATTTCAGGGTGCGGCCGGGGGCGCAGGTCGCGCCGCCACAACGCCCGGCCGTCGAACCCGTCTTCGGCGACGAGGTCGCCCTGACGGGCTATGATGTGCCAAACGGACCGGTCGGCCGCGGCCAGGAGGCTTGTCTCACCCTCTTCTGGCGGGCCGAGCGCCCCCCGACGGATGATTATCACGTCTCCGTGCAGGCGCTGGACGCGCAGGGAAGGTTGGTGAGCCAGCGCGACGGCCTTCCCGATGGCGGTCGTTACCCGCCCACCCGTTGGGAAGTCGGCGAGGTCGTCCCCGACCGACACTGCTTGTCATTTGCCGATCTGCCAGCGGGGGAATACCAATTGGTTGTGCTGATGTACCGCCTGAACGACGGTAGCCGCCTGCAGGTCAACCCGGGAGGCGAGAGCACGTTCACCCTTGGCAAGATCGTCGTCCAGTGAGCCTTAGGCCCAAGGCCCTGCCTTTCCTATCTGCCATCGCCCCTCGGCAGCCCCGGTTGACGTTGACTTGCCGGCCCGGGGCAGGTACACTGATGCTATGACTATGGGCAACCTGCCCGAGCAAGGATGGTTGATGGGAGGTATGGTGTGGGATCATTGCTGAAAGGCCTTCTGCTTGCCTTTTTGGTCGTCGTGCTGGGAGGGGCCGTTATTGCCGGCTATCTCGGCTTTGTCCCTGGGCTGGCGAGCGCGTTTGGCTCCGACAAGCCACGGGATTTGGGCGTGGAGTACATCGCCGCGGACGCGAAGAGCGCTGGCGAGAAGGTGAAGGCTCAAGTGACGGCGTTGCCCGCGGGCGCCGCGGCCGAGAAGAGCGTAATCCTAAGTGGCCAGACGCCGGTGACGAGCAACTTCACGGACAAGGAGCTCACCGCACTGATCGCTACCCACGAGGCGCAGTGGGCCTACTATCCGGTGTCCGACTGCCAGGTCAAGATCAACGCCGACGGCACGGTAGAGGCGGCAGGTATTCTGCGCATGGATCGCGCCTACGGCTACGCCGCGGCCACGGGGGTGCCGGCAGAAGTGATGAACGCCGTCGCGGACCGGCTCAAGATCGCGAATTCTAATCCTCCCTTCTACGTGAAGGGAACGCTAACCGTGACCAACAACAAGGTGAGCGGGGACGTGGACCAGCTAGAGATCGGCAGGCTCTCGGTGCCCGCGAATTGGATCGACGACAACAAGTCACAGATCGTCTCCTTCGTGGAGAACCGCATCGCGAAGGCTGGGGTCTCGGTGAAGTCGGCCACCTTTGCCAACGGCCAGCTGAGTTTCGACGGCACGATGCCCGAGACGGTCGGCCTGAGCCCGGCGAAGTAGCCCGATTCGGGTACCAAAGGGAGCGCAGGAGAACGGTATGGAAGTCGCCGTCGAGGACCGCTGGGCCTTGGTCAACGGGGTGAAGATCCACTACCTCGTCGCGGGCGAAGCAGGGTCGCCTGTGCTCCTCCTCCATGGGGGCGGGCTCGACTCGGCCTGGCTGTCCTACAAGTTCTGCATCGGCCCGCTCGCCCGCCGGCACCGGGTGTTCGCCCCGGACTGGCCCGGCTACGGCGCGAGCGACAAGCCCGACCTGCCGTACACCACCGGCCTCTACGTCGGCCTGCTGGCGCGGCTGATGGAGATCCTGGGGCTGGAGAGCGCCAGCCTCGCCGGGGTGTCGCTGGGCGGCGCCGTCGCCCTCGGTCTGGCGTTGGCGGCACCCCGGCGCGTTGACAAGCTCGTGCTGGCGGATAGCCACGGCCTGGGCTGGCAGGCGCCGGGAGGGATACTCTCGTATCTGTTCTTGCGTTTGCCGTTCGTGAACGAACTATCGTGGGCCATCGTCGCGCGCAGCCGCCGCCTCGTCGAGTGGAGCCTGCGCAGCATCGTCTACGATCCGAGCGTCATCACCGCGGACCTGGTGGACGAGGTGTACGAGATGCTCCAGCAGCCAGGCGTGGCCAAGGCCTGGCGGTCGTGGCAGCGGGGAGAGGTCGGACCGGCGGGCCTGCGGACCAACTACGTGAACCGCCTGCATGAGGTCGCCGCGCCGACGCTACTCATTCACGGCGACCACGACGGGCTCGTGCCGCTGGCCTGGTCCCGCCGGGCGGCGGCCCTGATCCCCCGCTCGGAACTGGTAGTGTTCCCCGACTGCGGCCACTGGTCGCCGCGGGAGAAGCCGGACGAGTTCAACAGCCGGGTCCTCGCCTTCCTAAGCCAGTGACCGCCGCCAGGCCCACGTCATCTGCCGGCAGGCGTGGGCCTTGGGACCGGGAGGACCGGCGACAGCACGAGGGTTGGCCAAATGCCAGCGTGCTCTTCCTCGCTCACTATATTCGGCCGTCTCCTGACCGACGGCCGGGAGTATGCTGACTGCCTGGTCCACATCGAGGGCGACCGCATCGCCGAGGTCCGGCAGAACGCCTCCCCAAGCGAGGCCGACGTCGTGCTGCGCGAGGGATGGCTCATCCCCGGGCTGGTGGACCTGCAGGTGAACGGGGCGGGGGGCACGGACCTGGCCGCGGCCCCCGAACCCGCCGCGGCCCTGGCCCAGGTAGCGCGGACGCTCGCGCGCCACGGCACGACCTCCTTCTGCCCCACGCTGGTCTCCTCTCCCCCCGCCGAGACGCTGCGCCTGCTGCCCCACTACGGCCCTGCCAGGCCGGAGGATGGGGCCGAATCCCTCGGCGTCCATCTGGAAGGCCCCTTCCTCAGCCCGAGCTATCGAGGTGTGCACGAAGAGAGCGCCCTGCGGCTGCCCGACACCGCCGAGCTAGAGGCCTGGCTGGGGACGGGCGCCCTTAGCGTAGTCACCCTGGCCCCGGAGCTCCCGGGCGCCCTAGAGGCGATCCGTCGCTTGGCGGCGGCGGGCGTTACGGTCGGTCTCGGCCACTCGGGCGCCGACGAGGCCACGACCCGCCGGGCCCTCACGGCACGTTCGCGGATTGTCGTCAGCCACTGCGACTGCTTCAATTGGCAGGACCCGTACAGCCTGCGCTGCCAGCCGCAGGTGATGGGCGCCTGCCTCGA
>JAJZQK010000202.1 GCA_021847625.1 Chloroflexota bacterium | reverse complement strand
CTTAGCGCGCCAGGGGGTGCGAGGGGTCGACGGCGAGGGCGGCCGCCGCCTCCATCTCGCCCGCCGCCGGTTGGCCGCTGGCGATGAGGGCGAGGGAGAGGTAGGCCCGGGCATCCGGATACGCGGGCACGAGGGCGACGGCCCGCCGCAGCAGAGTCTCGGCCAGGGGGACGAGGCCCTCGCGCAGCGCGCCGCGGCCGAGGATGGCGTCGCGCTGGGCCTCGCTCTGGGCCTGCCTCGCTTGCGTGTAGTCGCCGAGCAGCGCCCGCACGCGGTCGGCGTCGGCGGCCGTCCTGTCCGCGCGGGAGAGCTCGGCCGTGGCCGCGGCAGGGTCGGCGACGGCGATGAGCAGGGAGAGGGGGACGCGGGCGGTGAGGGCGAGGTCGACGTCTCCGCGGGCGTCGGCCGCCGCGGCTGCTTGGGCGAAGGAGTCCTTGGCCGCCTCCAGGTCGCCTAACTCTATCCGAAGGAGACCCGCTTCGTAGGCCGCCCGCGGTTCGGCGCCTAGCCTTGCCGCTTCGCTCAGCAGGTCGGCGGCGGCGCCCTTGTCGCCGAGGGTCGCCGCCGCCCGCCCGGCGCCCAGCCAGGCCGTCGGATTAAGGTGAGACAGCAAACGCGCCTTGTCGTAATCCTCCCGCGCCCGCGCCGGATCCCCCCAGCGCAGGTCAAGCGCGCCCCGTTTCAGGTAGGGCGCCGGGGAGGCCGGCTCGAACTGCCCGGCCGCCTGGTACTGGGCAAGCGCCTGCTCGTAGAGGCCGTCCGCGGCGAGCTGGTCCCCTCGCGCCAGGAACGCGCCCCCCAGCGCCTCTCCTCCCAGCAGCACCGGCAGCACGAGGGCGCAGAGGGCCGCCGTTCGCGCTGCCTTGCCAAGCAATCCTCTCCTCATCACCACCCCGGCGCCGGTTGGCCGCCGACCAAAAAGGGTGCCTAACCGGACCGCGTGGGGACAAGCCCCCGCGCTACAGGTTACCCAGGCGCACCCACGGCCGCCACCACAAATGCGGGCCGCACCCGCCGAAAAGGGACGGCCTAACCGAGCTGGGCCAGGCTGTCCTTGCGTTCGCTGGCCACGCCCGTGCGGCGGGCGGCGTTGGCCACGGCCTCGGCGACCCTGTCGACGACCTGCGTGTTGAACATGCTGGGCACGATGTACTCCTCGGACAGCTCGTCGTCGCTGATCGTCCCGGCGATGGCGCGGGCCGCCGCCATCTTCATCTGCTCGTTGATCTTGCGCGCCTGGACGTCGAGGGCGCCGCGGAAGATGCCCGGGAAGGCCAGCGAGTTGTTGATCTGGTTGGGATAGTCCGAACGCCCGGTGGCGATCACGCCGACGTGGTCCTGCACCGCCTCCGGCTCGACCTCGGGGACCGGGTTGGCGAGGGCGAAGACGATGGGCTTGGGGGCCATCGTCTGGATGTCCGCCAGGTCAAGGAGATTGGGCGAGGACACGCCGATGAAGACGTCGGCCCCGCGGAGCACCTCGTGGACCGAGCCATGGAGGCGGTCGGGGTTCGTGTCACGGGCGAGCAGCTCCTTGGCCGGGTTCATTCCCGCCGACCGCCCCTCATAGATGGCGCCGGTGCGGTCGCAGGAGATGACCTGCTTGATGCCGGCCGAGAGGAGGATGCGGGCCGTCGCTATCCCGGCCGCCCCCGCGCCCGAGATGACGACCTTGAGGTCCGCCAGGCTCTTGCCGACGACCCTGATGGCGTTGAACAGGCCGGCCAGCACCACCACGGCGGTGCCATGCTGGTCGTCGTGGAAGACGGGGATGTCCAACCGCTCCTGCAGGCGGCTCTCCACCTCGAAGCAGCGGGGCGCGGAGATGTCCTCCAGGTTGATGCCCCCGAAGCCGGTGGCGATGCTGGCCACCGTCTCCACGATCGTGTCGACATCCTTCGTCTTGAGGGCGATGGGGAAGGCGTTGACCCCGCCCAGCTCCTTGAAGAGGAGGCATTTGCCTTCCATCACCGGCAGCGAGGCCTCGGGGCCGATGTCGCCCAGGCCGAGGACGGCGCTGCCGTCGGTGACGACGGCGACCATGTTGCTCTTGGCGGTCAGCGAGTAGACCTTGCCCGGGTCCTCGGCGATGGCCCGGCAGACGCGGGCGACGCCGGGCGTGTAGACCATCGCCAGGTCGTCGCGGTTCCGCACGGGATAGCGGCCGTGGATCTCGATCTTGCCGCCGAGGTGGGCGCGGAAGGTGCGGTCGCTGACGGAGATGACGTTGATGCCGGGGATGCTGCGCAGCCGCTCCACCACGGCGTGGGCGTGGGCCTCCCCGCAGGTGCTGACGGTGATATCTCTCACGATCACGCGGCGGCCGACCTGGACGAGGTCGATGGCGCCGATGTTCGCGCCCTCCTCGCCCAGGGCCGAGGTGACGCGCCCGAGCATGCCCGGCTGATCACGGATCTCCAAGCGCACGGTGATGCTGTAGCTGGCGCTCGGGTGCATTATCTGATTCATGGTTGTGTTTCCTCCGCTAGTACGCTCGCCGGAGGGCTACTCCATTGGCGATACACCTGCCCTGCGTCACGCCACGCCGTCGGCAGGTGAACCGGCTGCCCTCTCGGCATAGATATCTTAAGTACGGGGCGCCAATCCGTCAACAGCAGACCCTGCCCGGGTCATCGTCCTTAGCGGGGAAGAATTCGCCGCCGTGAGCTGCGCCGATGCCGATAAGGCCAGCCAGTAGGGCGCCCAAACTTGCCCGCCGCAGCAGGCGCTAGCCGCGATTTCCCCACTAAGGACGAAGAGCCCCCTGCCCTCACGCCGGCGGTGATGCGGGGGCAGGCAAGCCGATCAGGGCAGAGACGAACCCGACAGCCGCGCGGAGCGGCGAGTCGGCGACCGCAAGGTCTGGTTGTGGGATACGCCCTACTGGAGCAGCGATGCCAGGTACTGGTCGATCGTCTTCTGGTCCAGCTGGCCGATACGGACGTAGCGGACGATCCCCTCCTTGTCGATGAAGTAGGAGGCGGGGATGGCGTCGACGCCGTAGGTGGTCGCCGCCGTGCCCTTGCTGTCCAGGGCGATGGGGAAGGTGAGGCCAAGGTCCTTGACGAAAGCGGCCACCTTGGCGGGGTCCTCGCCCATGTTCACGCCCAGGATCACCGCGCCCTTGGCCTCGACTGCCTGATAGACCTTCTCCATGGCCGGCATCTCTTCCTTGCAGGGGGCGCAGTAGCTGGCCCAGAAGTTGAGCATGACTACCTTCCCTTTCAGGTCGGCCAGCTGGACCGCGCCGCCGTCGAGGCCGGTGACGGCGATGCTCGGGGCCGCCTGGCCAACCTTCGGCTGGGTGTCGGCGCTGCAGGCCGTGGCGCCGACGACGGCCAGCAGGACGAGCAGGGCGAGGCCGAGGGACAGTTTTCTCGACAGTAGCAGATGCACCAGGGAACCTCCTGATCGTGACTCTCACGGGCGATGGTCGGCGTAGTTAGCAACCAGTTTACCGGCAAGTGAAGAACTGGTAGCGAAATCGGTTAAAAACTAGTTGCATTCCGGTGGCAGTCGTGTTATATTCTGGTTTAAGCGAGGTGGCGTTGAGATGAATGGCTCGCGAACGCTACCTGCCGCCGCCGGGGTCAGCCAAGGTCATCCGTTCGGCGGCGATTGTACCACAGTTGTACCACTTGGGCGAGGGTGCGCGAGCGCGAATGTGCACCCAGCCGCGAGGCCGTCAGCATAGGGCCGATCACTGGCCCACAGAAATTAAGAGGAGGAATCGGAGATGAAGTGGAGTCGCCCGCAGCTCGTGAAGGTCGTCTACGCTTTGGTGACCATTGGTAGTCTGATCGTGGCTGTTGCCGCCGATTTCAAGTGGGCCTAGTTCCCCTTATCCCTTTCTAGTAGGCGATTTGCCAGCACTCTAAAGGAGGATGTGGAAATGAAGTGGAGTCATCCCGAGATTGTCAGGCTTGTCTACGCGCTGACGGCGATCGCCAGCCTCATCGTGGCCGCCGCCGCCGATTTCAAGTGGGCCTAGTCCCCTACATAGCGCTCATACAGTAGTCATCACGTCCGAGTAAGCCGCGGGCCGGTGGGTGGTTGCGAGTCGGTGATGGGTTAGTAGCGACCCTGTAATCCTGCGGGCAGCTACTGGTTAGGGGCTAGCAGTCATGCTAGAATACCCTTAGGGCTGTGGTTGTCTGGGGGCTCGCAGCCTGGGCAGGTAAGGGTGATGGGACATCTTCGCGGCTCTGCACGCCTGTTTGTCTGGTTGGTGGTGGCGGCGGCCGGGGCCATCCTTGTCTTCCAATGGCAATACGCTGAGTGGCCCGCCGAGCGGGCCGCTCAGTTAGTCATACTCTTCCTCGCCCTCACCGGCACCTTCGCGGATATCCGCGGCATCTACCTCAACACTAACAAGGTGGTCGTCACCCTTTCTACCGGCACCAACTTCGCCGCTACTATTCTTTTTGGCCCCGCCGTCGCCGGGCTCATGGGCGGTATCGGTAGCGTCATCTCCGACGTCTGGGCCCGGCGGGCCTGGTACAAGATCCTCTTCAACGCCGCCAACACCGTCCTCTCCGTCACCGTGACGAGCTTCTTCTACATTCTGCTGAACGACGGGACGCTCGCCCCGCTGTCTTCGCTGCGCAACGCGGCGGCCATCCTCTTCGCCTCCCTCGCCTATCTCACCGCCAACTCGGTGTTTATCTGTACGGTCGTGGCGCTGGCGGAAGGCTATCGGCCGTGGGAGGTCTGGCGGGCGGCCATCAAGGGCGTCTACGTGCAGGCCATAAGCCTCTTCCCGCTGGGGACGCTCGTCGTCATCGTCTACAACCAGACGCCCTGGGGCCTGGTCCTGCTGCTCTTCCCCATCGTCCTCGCCCAGTACTCCTTCCAGGCCTACCGGCAGCTGCAGATGCAGTCCCAGCGGACGATGGAGACCTTGGCCCAGACCGTCGACCACCGCGACCGCTACACCTATCGCCATTCCGAACGCGTGGCCTATTATGCCGAGAAGATCGCCCAGAAGATGAAGCTGGACATCTCCGACACGGAGACGATTGTCTCCGCCGCCCGCATTCACGACCTGGGCAAGGTGGCCATCGACAACGAAATCCTCCGCAAGGCGGGGCCGCTCGACGACGACCAGTGGCGCATAATGAAAGAGCACCCGCGCATCGGCGCCGAGATCGTCGGCCAGCTGGCAAGCTACCGGCAGATTCGCGACCTGGTGGCCTACCACCAGGAGCGCTACGACGGCACGGGCTACCCTTACGGCCTCAAGGGCGACCAGCTGCCCATCGGCGCCCGCATCATCACGGCGGCCGACGCCTTCGAGGCGATGACCTCCGACCGCCCCTACCGCAAGGCTCTCAGCATCCAGGTGGCAATGGAAGAACTGAGCAAGGGGCGTGGCGGCCAGTTCGACCCGGCGGTGGTCGATGCTTTCTTGGCGGTATTGGAAGAAGAGACGGCCCAAGAGAAGGCCGTCCTCGCGGTGGATCGGATCTCGAAGGAGCAGGTAGCTAGCTAGTGTTCTTACTGGCCTTCGTCGCAATCGGGGTGGCGATCGGATGCTTGCGCGGAGGCTCGCTGCGCGACCTGGCGTCGCTCAGGATACGCCACGCCTGGCTCATCATCCTGGGCCTGCTGCTCCAGGTCGTCGCCTTCACGAACGTGTTACCCGCCGGGCCCGCGATGCAGAGCCTGGCGCCGGTGCTGCACGTTTCCTCTTACGGGGCGCTACTATCGGCGCTCGCCCTCAATGCCGACCAACGGCCCCTGCGCGTGGTGATGGCCGGGGCTCTCGCTAACTACGTGGCGATCGTGATCAACGGCGGCTACATGCCCGCCTCGTTCCAAGCCCTCCAAATGGCCGGGATGGACGGCGTGCTCAGCCGCCTGGCGGCGAGCGGGCACCTGCGTAACTCCGTTCTTATCGGCGCACACACGCACCTGACGTTTCTGGGCGACATCTTCGCCCTGCCCGCGGAGTTACCGCTGGCCAACATCTTCAGCGTCGGCGATATCGTCATTGGCCACGGCGTGCTGATGCTGGTGGTGCAGGCTATGACTACCCAAGCCCGTCGCGGCCGGGCCGCGACGGCAAATACACTCGTCGTTGAAGGAAGGCCACGACAGCCAATACTCTAGGGGGAGCAAGTGAGCGACAAGTTCGAGTTCGTGCGCAACTACAACGATCTGAGCACGGACCAGGGGTTCCAGTTCGAGTTCTTCTGCGACCGGTGTGGCAGGGGATACCGCACTCGTTTCCAGGGCCAGGCGACAGGGGCCATGGCGGGCGTGCTGGGAGCGGCCGGCAGCACGTTCGGCGGCTTCTTCAGCACGGCCTCTGACCTCGGCGAGCGCGTCCATCCTGCCGCCTGGGAGCGGGCGCACGACGGCGCCCTCGCCAAGGCCGCGAAGGAGGCGCAGGGCGACTTCGTCCAGTGCCCGCGCTGCCAGAGTTGGGTCTGCCGCAAGGCCTGCTGGAACGCCGAGCGGGGGCTCTGTAAGGAGTGCGCGCCGGACCTCGGCGTCG
>JAJZQK010000201.1 GCA_021847625.1 Chloroflexota bacterium | reverse complement strand
GCCAAGAAACGGCGCCCAGCAAGTCATATTGTGGGGCAAGATCCCCGATAAGGCCTGCAGACAAGCCGCCAGGTGGCATACGGCTTCGGCGAACCTCGGCCGCCAAAGGCCATTTCTGCAGTACTCGATACACTACCCCACGGCGGTGCAGTTGCTCGGGGAAAGTATCCGTATACCAGGCGAATGGGGACGGTTGCTTTGGACACGAAGCAGCTACCCGGATGGGGCGGTCGTCAACGGGGGCAAGAGAAAGGCCGCCGCGCCCGATTCTTGCCTCGGCGCGACGGCCCGAAGTGAAAATCCGATTCTATTGTCAGGAGGAGCGCACACTACGCCAGGTCGCGTAGGGGGCGCGCCACCGAACGGAAGACGAGCGGCGGCGGGTCCAGCACGACGACCGTGTCAGCCGGCACCGATTCCGTCAACCACACGCTACCGCCGATGATTGAGCGGGCGCCGATCACCGTGTCACCGCCCAGGAGCGTGGCGTTGGCGTAGATGGTGACGTCGTCCTCGATCGTGGGATGGCGCTTGGTGTCGCGCACCAGGTCGCCGGAGGCCGTGCGCGGCACTGACCGGGCGCCGATGGTGACGCCCTGATAGATGCGCACCCGCTTGCCCACTTCCGAGGTCTCGCCGATCACCACCCCCGTGCCGTGGTCGATGAAGAAGCTCTCGCCGATCGTGGCGCCGGGATGGATGTCGATGCCCGTCTTGCTGTGCGCGTACTCAGTCATCATGCGCGGTAGCAGGGGGATCCCCTGCACCCACAGCTCGTGGGCCACGCGGTAGACCATTATGGCAAAGAGGCCGGGATAGGCAAAGACTATCTCGTCGTAGGTCTTGGCCGCGGGGTCGCCCGCGTAGGCCGCCCGCACGTCGGTGGCGAGGGTGGCCCGCAGGGCCGGCAATTTAGAGAGGAAGGTTATCGCCTCTTCCTGTCCGCGCTCGATGCACTGGCTGCACACCTGGCGATAGCGCATGCAGTCGTGGCGGATGGAACGGGCAATCTGGCCCGCGAGGTTGTCGAAGGCCGCGCTGACCTCCGCACCAAGGTGGTACTCCAGGTCGGACTCGTCTATCAGCTGGTCCCCGAAATAGCCCGGGAAGAGGATGTCGCGCAGCAGGTCGACGAGCTCGATCACGACGGTCCAGGAGGGGATCATCTCCGCGCCGATGTGGTCGAAGTTGCTACCCTCGTGGCAACTAGCGGCGATCTGCTTGGTGATATCCGGCAGCTTGCGGCGGTGGCCCGAGAGGTGCGCGAGGTCTATCTGGCACTCGTCAGCTGCCGCGTCGATACGTTCTCGTCTGTTGCCTGCCATCTATGTCTCCCAAATGCGTGCCCAAGGTTGTCTGCCGCCAGTCCGACGGCAGCCCCTCATCGCGTTCTGTGCCGCAAATGTTAACAGCGACGCCGGGCAGCGTCAAGTGGGGGTCGCCAAGACGGCAAGCCCTAGGCCGGGGAAGAGCGCCAGGGTGGACGATCTCAGCAGGGCGGACCGCGCGGCGCTGAAGCGGCGGTCCTCATTGTTGGACGAACGAACGGGCGGCAGGGGACAAGCCCCTGCCCTACAGGCTGCAACGACGCCTTGCCGCGGACACGCAGGGCAGGCCCTTGTGGCCTGCCGCCTGGCCGGCGGACGGTCGGCCCCCCTTACCCTTGCCCTCTCCCCATAGGGGCGAGGGTATTAGTGGGTCCTAGCGCTTGATCCGTACGCCCGCCAGGCGCTGCAGCAGGTCGCCGACGATGTACGACGCCCGGTCGCCGTGGCCCTCGGCCAGCACCGCGCTAAGCAGTTGCCGGGCCGGGGCAAGGACGAAGAGCGGCACCGCCATTCGCGCCGCCAGATTCTCGGCCAGGCCGGCGTCCTTGTGGGCCAGCCACGCCTTGAAGCCCGGGTCGAACTCGCCGTCGACGACCTTGCCCACGGTCGTCCTGAGCTGGTCGTTGTTGGCCGCGGTCGAGGAGAGCAGCTCCAACATCATGTCCAGGCGCAGGCCCGCCTTGGCCGCCAGCGACAGCGCCTCCATGTCCGCCGCCAAGATCGTGCTCGCGAGCAGGTTGTTGATGACCTTGGCCGTGATCCCGGCGCTCGGTCCGCCGCAGTGGATGATCTTCTCGCCCATCGCCTCCAGCAGCGGCCTCACGACGGCCAGGTCCTCGTCCGCGGCGCCGACCATGAAGGCCAGCTTCCCTGCCTCGGCCTCGTCGGCGCCCCGGCCCATGGCCGCGTCCACCATCCGGTAGCCGCCAGCGCGGAGGGTCGCCCCCAGGCGCTGGGTCACCGCCGGATCGATGGAGCTGCAATCCATGAGCAGCAGGCCCGGCTGCGCCCCGCTCAGTATCCCTTCCGGGCCCAGCACCGCCGCCTCCACGTCCGGCCCGTCGGGCAGGACGGTGATCACCACCTCCGAGGCTTCCGCCACTCGCTTGGGCGAGTTGGCAGGTCCGGCGCCCTCCCGGACCAGCCTCTCCACCGCACCTGGGTCAACGTCGAAAACGGTGAGGGTGAAACCGTGCTTCAACAGGTTCTTGCCTAGCCCATGCCCCATCAGGCCCAGTCCGATGAGGCCCACTCGCTTAACCGTCATTCCTTCAACTCCCGGCGCCGCTCTTCCCGCCCGAGGGACGGCGCCAATTCAAATTCATTGTGCGGTGGGGACCGGATCAACCGCAGAGAGCGCAGAGGACAGCGAGAAGCTCCGATTCCTTCCACGTCCTCTGCGTGCTCCGCGGTAGAAGCTCGTCCACCGCGTGGGTTCTGCAGGCGCTCGCTATTTTGCCTCGGGTGTCAGTTTGCCGAAGACCACCCGCACCGTCGGCCGGTTGCCGCCGGCGCAGGACTGGCCGATGCGCACGTCGCCGCGGGCGCTGATGAGCATGTAGGCATCTTCCCGGTTGATGGCCAGCCGCTCGACCAGCAAATCGATCATGTCGCTCACCGCTACGCGGATGGCCTCCGCCAGGTTGGCGCCGGTGGCGCTCGTGATCCAGCTTTCCGCGGTTTCCAACCAGGGCCGCGGCCAGCGACGGCCCTTGATCAGGCCGAGCCGCACGGTGGTGCAACCGCCGATCTCGACGCCGTTGCAGGTAACCTCGCCGTCGCCCATGCTGGCGTGCAGGTCGCCCAGGCCCAAGAGCGCCCCCGGCACGAGCACCGGCAGGTAGACCTTGCTGCCCACCGCGACGTCGTTGTGGTCGAGGTTACCGCCGACCTCGCCGCTCAGGTTGGTCGTCAGCTCACCCTCCGCGGGGCTGGTGGCGATCACGCCGACCATCGGCCGCACGGGGAAGGAGATGGCAGGGCTGAAGATGGCCATGCCTTCCTTGATATGCACGAGGCGGCCGTAGGGTGCCCGCATGCCCTCCGCGAAGATGCCCTTGCCGGGCACCACCCGCAGGGTGCCGACCTCGTCCAGGCTGATATCTATGATTTCCACGACAAGCGTGTCGCCCGGCTCGGCGCCCGTCACGAAGACCGGTCCGGCCGCCGGGTTGGCGTGCCCGGGCCTGCTCATGTAGGTCAGCAGGTTCCCGGGTTGCAGCACCGCCCCCGTGCTCGTGTCGTACGACTCCAGGGCGATGGTCTCGCCCGGCGCCGCCTCCAGCACGGGCGCCACGTCCGTGGCGAAGCGATAGGTCAGTTGATCGCGCTGCACGCGTTTCATAGCACCCCACCGAGCATCGGTTGCGCGGCCGGTCCCAGCCAGACCGCGCAACCGAGAGCATACTACTACCTAGCTACCGCCCTAGAGGTGGGCGTCCGGGTCCACCAGCGCCTGGTAGAGGACGGCCCCCTCGCACTGCTTGGGGATCGGCAGCTTGGCGAGATGGCACACCGTCGGCACAATATCAGTCAACCAGACGCTTCGCTCTAGTATCTCGCCCTTCTTCACGCCCGGGCCGGCCATTATGAACAGGCCGTGCAGGTCGCCGATGCCGTAGCTGGCCGTCGTCAGTTGCTGGCCATGCTCGCGACCGAAGTCGGGCTGGACGGCGTAGATCACGTCGCCCGAGCGGTTGCTGTAATGGCCAAGGAGACGCCGGTCCTCGGGACCCAGGGCCAGGGCGATCGGCCGGCGGCCGCTTTCGGGGTCGACGTAGCCGTAGAGCGCCTCGACGACCTGCCGGCAAATCTGCTGGTACTCCTCGCCCGGCTCGACGATGCCGTCGGGGTCGCGACCCTTCAGGTTCACGTAGACGTGCACCGAGCGCTGGGCCACGGCCTTCGTCTTGCCCCAGTCCACGCGCCGCAGGCCGAGGTAGGCCTTGAGCGCCTTGGCCATGCCCCCGGTGAGGCCCTTGCTCGCCTCCACCTGTTCCGGCACCTGGTCCGCGGGGAGGTAGTGCAGCAGGCCAGCCTGCTCCAGCACGTCGTTGGCGTCGAAGTGGCGGGTCTGCGTCTTGGCCCCGTGGTCGGAGATGACGACGACCACGGTATCCTCGTCGGCCGCCTCCAGCATCTTGCCGATGGTCGCGTCCACGTCCTGGTAGAGGCGCAGCTCGACACCCTGCCAGTAGTCGACCTCGGCCGGGTTCTCCGCCGTCAAGGGGTCCAGCTTCAGCGTCAGGTAGTGGTACAGCCAGTCGGTGGAATGCAGGTGGGTGAAGAACACGCTCCAGGGCTTGTTCTTGAGCAGATAAGTGACGGCGTCCGCCAGCCAGGTGTTCTGCAGATGGTAGGCCTCGACCACGGTATCGGCGTCGATCCACTCTAGCGAGAGGCCCTCCCAGGCCGCCTTCGCCATCGGCAGGCCGTCCTCGGACTTGATCTCGTCCTCGATCTCGCTCGGATAGCCCCAGCCGTGCCTGGCGTAGGGGCCGACGACGTAGAGGCGGAAGGACTGCGCGTCCGGCGACAGCTCCACCAGCTTCATCCGCATCACCGCATCCTGCGGCCCCACCTCGGTGGCGAAAGTCTCGAACAGGTTGCCGGTCCATTCGCCGACCTTCAGTCGGGTGTAAACGCCGTCCTTGGTCTTGGCCTTGGCGACGACGACCGTGTCGTAGCCCGTCCCCTCGGAGGCGTCGACCAGCACGTGCCAGATCACCGGCTCCATCTCGTAGCGGGGGCGCCGCCACTCCATCACGACCGAGGCGTCGAGGGCCTTGTCGCTATGCTCGACGCCCGACCAGCCGCTCGCCTTGGCGAACTCCACCTGGCTCGCGTAGGGGTAGATGTCGGTGGTGATCAGGGCGTCGACGGCGAGCACGGCCCGGTAGATGAAGGGGGCCGGCATCTCGAACTGCCAGTCGGTCGGCGCCAGGCCCGAGCCGCCGATCTGGCAGCCGTTCTTCAGGCGAGGCGGCCAGGTGGTGGGCCAGTTGACGACGACCGCGCTCTTGCCCGCCCGGCCCACCGCCTCCCAGAGCGGCTCGGCCTGGCTCTCGTCGATGGCATAGGCGTTGTGCAGTTCATAGAGGGGCTGGCCCGGCGTGTGGGCCTGGTAGTCGGTGATTCCGTGCGTCCCCGCCCAGGCGCCGGTGGCGATGGTCGTCCAGTTCGGGGGCGTGATCGTGGGCAGGGGGACCAGGCAATTAGGGGCGTAGACGCCGTTGTCTATGAGCTTCTTGAGATTGGGCAGCTTCCCTTCCGCCGCCCAGCGGTAGACCCGCGGTGGGATGGGCGAATCTATGCCCAGGACCATTGCTTTCTTGGCTGCGGTATCGGCCACGTCCGTTCGTCCTCCTCCGTGAAAGGCCGCCTAGCCCCGCCGGGCGCGGCTTCGGCCGCCACCTCGACTCCCGGGCCAGGCATCCGCTCGTATTGAGAAAGCGGGGGGACGAGCCCCCCGCCCTACATCAGAATCCAACCAGTGCCAACTCGACGGCGACTGCTAGCACATCGGCGCGCGGTCGACGGACTTGCGCAACTTGTCATAGCGGCGCTGCAGAGTCTGGTGCTCCTTCAGCTTCATGTTCGGATCTTCGAGGGCCTGGTAGACGACGGCGCCCTCGCACTGCTCCGGCACTGGCAGATCGGCCAGGTAGCAGAGGGTGGGGACCACGTCCTCCAGCCAGATCGTGCGCTCGAGGGTGACCCCCTCCTTGACGCCCGGGCCCGACAGCAGGAACAGCGTGCGCAGGTCGCCGATCGCCCCGTACTGCTCGGTGCCGAGCTGGCCGCCGTGCTGGCCGTGGTAATCGCCGATGGTCGAGTAGATCACGTCGCCCACGTGGTCACCAGCCATGTGGAAGAAGCGGGCGTCCTCCTTGCGCAGGGCGAAGGCGATCGGCTTCTTGCTCGTGACGGGGTCGGTGTAGTCGTAGAGGGCCTTGATGACCTCGTCGCGCACCTTCTCGTAGTCGGCGGGGTCGACGCAACCGTCGGGATCGCGCCCCTTGAGGTTGACGTAAATATGGCAGGAGCGCTGCGGGAAGGCCTTCGTCTTGCTCCAGTCGACCGGGCCGTACTTCTTGAACTTGAGGGCCAGGTCGCCGCTGCCCCACGGCTCGACGCCCTCCGGGAACGTCACCGGGTGGAAGTGCGGCAGCTCCTC
>JAJZQK010000200.1 GCA_021847625.1 Chloroflexota bacterium | reverse complement strand
CGGCTGACAGGCGGCCAGGTTGGCCCACCAGATGGCGACCGAGAACCCGCATATCCGCGCGGACGTCATAGAAGCCAGCGAGTTTCCTCACCTCGTGCAGAAATACCGCATCATGGGCGTGCCCAAGACAGTGGTCAACGAGAGCGTTCAATTCGAGGGCGCCGTGCCGGAGAATCGCTTCCTGATGGAAGTGATGAAGGCACAGAAGAAGAAGCAATAGTCCTACTCTAGGTGTACGGGAGCGAGGGGCGGCCCAAATCGTGGGCCGCCCCCGTTTGTGTTGTCTGAGCGGTGGGGAGCGGCTGGGCCCTCGGCTGTAAGTCTTGACAGTGCTGGCCGTAGCGCCTAGACTACCGAGCCGATGGCGCGACGCCAACACGGCCGTTGGAGGACAGCTAGCGATGGATCCACTTTGGGCCAACAGGGAGATGGCATGAGGGCCCAGGCAAGAACGACCTACGCCTGGACGGCGGCTGTGCTGGGCCTCGTGATGGGGCTCGCGCTGGTAGGGCTCAGCCTGGCCAGCGTGGCCGCGGCGCCGGCGTCTGCTGTGACCGTCAAGTCGCAGCAGGGTACCTCGGCGGGCGACCCCAACGCCAAGGTGCAGATCGTGCTCTATTTCGACCCGGAGTGCGTGCACTGCATGCGTTTGTATTACGACGTCGAGGGCCAGCTGATCAAGCGGTACGTCAATACCGGCCAGGCCCGGCTGGAAATTAGGCCTCTCACGTTCTTGGGGCCGCCGTCGGTGAAGGCGGTGCAGGCGCTCTTGGCCGCCGCCGACCAGGGGCGATACTGGGAGTACCAGGCAGCGTTGTGGGATGCCTACCAGCAGGCGGGACCGGTGGCCTACACGGACGCGAGCCTGAAGGCGTTGGCGGTCCGCGTGGGCCTCAACTCATCGCAATTCAACGCCAGCTACGGCGGCGGCGCCACGACCGCCGAGATCAAAGCAATAGCCGACAAGGCCAAGTCTCAGGGCGTGGACTCGGTTCCCCACATGTTCATCAACTCACAAGAAGTCGTGGGCGAGGCGCCCCTACAGGACTTCACTCGCATCATCGACGCGGAGTTGGTCAGATGAGCGTACCCCGGGAAAGGAAGAAGGAGCGCCTGCAGCGGCTACAGGCGCAGCGCCTTCAGCCGGCCGTCCGGGCCGTCGGCAACGGCCTGGTGCCAGTCATGCTGGCGCTGGCGGCGGTCGGCATTGTCGTCTCCGGCTATCTGGCCGTGACCTACTTCAACGATGCCCAGGTGGCCTGCTACGGCCTTGGCCAGTGCGAGCAGGTCCAAGCCAGCGCCTACGCACGCGTCTTCGGCGTGCCGATTGCCTACTTCGGCCTCCTCTCCTACGCCGCCATCGCCGTGTTGCTGGAAGGCAGGTTGCGGCTGTCTGGCGACCGCGCCTATCTGGCGCTGCTCGGTGCGCTGAGCCTGGCGGTGGCCGGGATGGTGTTCTCGGCGTACCTGACCTACGTCGAGTTCTTCGTCATCGATGCTCTCTGTCCCTGGTGCTTGACCTCGGCGGTGGTCGCCGTTGTCCTGGCCGCAGTCGCCGCCGTGCAGGTGCGGCGCGAGACGGGGGTCCGCTAGGTGAAGCAGCACCTGAGGTGAGCCTCAGTTGCACTCTCCCGCCCGTTAGGTCGCCGCGCCCGCCTGCTGGAGTCAGCCGATTTCGCGTAAAGCAGAGGCCCGCTCATTCGAGCGGGCCTCTGGAAGTCTAGGGGCTGTCAGACTGAACTAACGGAGAACCTGCGCGGCCGCCACCGCCGTGTCCATGATCGGACCGATGCCGACACCCACCACTACCACGCCGATGGCAGTGACCGCCAGGGCGACGGCCAGGCTGGGTGGCACGTTGACCGGCGACGTGTCGCGTGCCGGATTGAGGTACATTACCTTGACGACCCGCAAATAGTAGAACACCGACACGGCACTGTTAAGCAGGGCGACGACGGCTAGCCAGATCAGGCCGCGATTCACAGCTTCGGCGAAAACGTAGAACTTGCCGAAGAAACCGGCCAGAGGCGGAATGCCGATCAGAGAGAACAAGCAGAAGCCGAAGCCCAGCGCCAGCAGGGGCGAGCGGCTGGCGAGACCTGAGTAGTCGTCGATCTCGTCGCTACCCGTGGCGTTGGAGAAGGCGATGATCGCGGCGAAGGCGCCCAGGTTGGTCACGGTGTAGGCCGCGAGGAACAGCAGTATGCTCGGCGCCCCGCCGGCCGCCAGCGCTGCCATACCGACGAGCAGGTATCCCGCCATGGCGATGCTAGAGTAGCCCATCAGCCGCTTGATGTTGTGCTGCGGGATGGCAGCGAGATTGCCGACGGTCATCGTCACGACCGCGAGGGCCGTGAAGATCGCCTGCCAGTCGGACTGCAGCGGACCCAGGGCCGATGTGGTCAGGCGGAGCAGCACGGCGAAGCCAGAGGCTTTGCTGGCCACCGACAGGAACGCCGTGACCGGAGTGGGCGCGCCCTGGTATACGTCAGGCGCCCACATCTGGAACGGCACGGCCGCCACTTTGAAGCCCAGACCGCAAATGACGAGGGTCATCGCCAGCAGCGTTACGGGTTGGCCGGCCTGGCCGGCGATCTGCTGGCCGATGGCGGCGAGGTTCGTGGAGCCGGTCAGGCCGTAGAGAAGGGCCATACCGTAGAGCAGTACCGCCGAGGCGAGCGCCCCTAGCAGAAGATACTTGAGCGCCGCTTCGCCCGAGGCTGGATCGTGCTTGCGGAAGCCAGCCAGCACGTACAGCGAAATGCTGGCGGTCTCAAGGGCGACATAGATAGCGATCAGATCGCCAGAGCTGGCCATAAACATCATGCCGAAAGTGGCGAAGAGCAACACACCGTAGAACTCGCCCCGCCAGTGGAGGAACTGCTCGCCATACTGCAGAGCGGCCAGGACGACCAGCGCTGCCGCGCCCAGGAACAGCAGATTGAAGAAGACGGCGAAGTTGTCGACGATCAACGCGCCGGAGAACGACGTGGTGTTGAGCCCGAACTGGCCGGCGACCAGGGCCGCCACCCCCGCCAGTCCGGCGATGGTGACGTAGCCGATGCCTCGTTTATTGCTCCAAACGAGATCGAGCGCAAAGACGAACAGGGCCAGAACGACCAGGGCAATCTCGGGGTTAAGCAGGGCTAGGTTCATTTCTACACGTCCTCCTTAGGCTCCGAGCCTGGCCACGACCGGGAGTACTCCGGAATTGATGATGTTGACGACAACCGATGGGTTGATGCCGACGAAGAGGACGACGCCCATCAAAGTCACTAACGGCACCAGCTCATACCACCGCTTGGCATCGCCCACGTGCGCCAACCCCTGCGCCGGATTCGCGGGGCCGAAGAAGACCCTCTCGATCATCCACAAGATGTAGCCCGCGGTCACGACTATACCGGCAGCGCCCAAGATCGTGTACCACGCCCAGGGGCCAAACGCACCGACGAACACTGTGTACTCGGCCACGAAACCGGCCATGCCCGGCAGGCCGAGCGCGGCGAGGCCGGCCATCACCCAGAGGGCTGCTAGGGTTGGCATCCGCGGCGCCAGACCGCTCATCTTGGCGATCTCTCTTGTGTGAGTCTTCTCGTAAACGGCACCGACGAGGAAGAAGAGCAGGCCGGTGATGGCGCCGTGAGTGAACATCTGCAAGACCGCGCCGTTGACTGCCACCTGATTGAGCGCGGCCAGCCCCAGCAGAACGTAGCCCATGTGGCTGATGCTGGAATAGGCTACCAACTTCTTCAGGTCCTTCTGGACCATCGAAAGACCGGCGCCGTAGAGTATGTTGATGACGGCTATGGCGGCCAGCCAGGGGGCGTATTCCCGCGCCGCGTCCGGTAGGATATTGAAGCAGACGCGGATCATGCCGTAGCCGCCCATTTTCAAGAGAACGCCGGCTAGAAGCACGCTGACGGCGGTCGGTGCCTCCACGTGGGCGTCGGGCAGCCAGGTGTGGAAGGGGAACATCGGCAGCTTGATGGCGAAGGCCAGGAATATCAGGGCGAAGACGATCATCTGGAAGTTGAGCGCCCAGCTCGCCGCCGCCAGCTGCGTCATATCGAAGGTGCGCGGATTGGACGTGAAGTACAGGGCCAGGATGCCGACCAGCATGAAAGCGCTGCCCGCGAGCGTGTAAAGAACGAACTTGATCGCCGCGTACTCACGACGCGGGCCGCCCCAGATGCCGATCAGCAGGTACATCGGCACCAGCTCCACTTCCCAGAAGAGGAAGAAGAGCAACAGATCCAGCGAAGTGAAGACGCCCAGAATGCCGGTCTCCAGCACCAGGAGCAGGATGTTGTACTCCTTGGCGCGATTGTCGATGTGCCAGGAGCCCACTACCGCGAGGAACGTTAGTAAGGTGGTCAGGATGACCAGCGGTAGGCTAAGGCCGTCGACGCCGACGAAGTACTGGATGTTGAAACGGGCAATCCAGGGCACTTTCTCCACGAACTGCGGGCTGCTCGAGGAGAGGTTGAACTGCGCGAATACTGCCAGGGAGACCGTCAGGGCGGCGAAGCTGAAGCCCGCGGTCACCCAGCGAATAATCCCCCGGTTCTCCTGTGGCAGAAAGGCCACGGCGACAGCGCCGACCAGGGGGATGAAGATGATGGCTGAAAGATACGGGAAGATCAACTCACATCCCTCCTTACCGCAAGAACACGGTGAAGACGACGACTATCACCACGCCGCCGAAGAAAGCCAGACCGTAGTTCTGCACGCGACCCGTTTGGGACTCGCGCAGCGCCGAGCCGGTGGCAGCAAGCGTGCGGCCCACGCCGTTCACAACGCCGTCTACGATGTGCAGGTCGAACCACTGGAAGGCATCGCTGCCGCCGATGACAACTCGGCGAATTAACCAGAGGTACAGGTCATCCAGGTAGTACTTGTTGACCAGCCAGCGATGCACCCCGCTGAACTGTCGCTGCACCGCCGGCGCGGAGATCCACTTCTTGGAGTAGGTCGCCCAGGCCAGGAACAGGCCGCCGAGAGCGACTATAGTCGAGCCGCCCGCAACGAGCGGGTTGAGGCTCTCGGGGTGGAACTCGGCCCCCTCCAGGAAGTGGCCGTACCATTGTCCTGTGAGGTCCGAGCCCAGAAGGCCGCTGAGCAGCGCCGGAATGGCCAGCGCGATCAGCGGGACTGTCATCACCCAGGGGGACTCGTGCACGCTACCGTGTCCCTCGTGACTGCCGTGACCGCCGCCGTGGGCCCCAGCCGGAGCGGGGGTACGGAACTCGCCTGTAAAGGTGCGCAGCCACATGCGGGCGATGTAGAAGGCGGTCATTCCGGCCACCAGCACGCCCACCAGTCCCAGGAAGACCAGCAATGGGTTGTCCGTGCGTTGGAGGGCGCCAGCCAGGATTTCGTCCTTGCTCCAGAAACCGCTGAAGGGGAAGATGCCGGCCAGCGACAGAGAACCAACCAGCAGCGTCCCTGCTGTGATCTTCATCTTGCTGCCGAGACCGCTGAACTCGTCCATATCCTGCGCCCCAGTGGCGTGAATGACGCTACCGGCGCCCAGGAAGAGCAGGGCCTTAAAGAAGGCGTGGTTGGCCAGGTGGGTCACACCCCCCAGGTAACTGCCCACGCCGAGCGCCAGCATCATATAGCCCAGTTGGCTGATGGTGGAGTAGGCCATCACGCGTTTGATGTCGGTCATCACCAGGCCCATGCTGGCGGCAAGGAAGGCCGTGATGGCGCCGATGACCGCGACGACCAGCATCGCCGTGGGTGAAGCGCTGAAGATCTCAAAAGCCCGTGCCACGAGGTACACGCCGGCTGCCACCATCGTGGCGGCGTGGATCAAGGCGCTGACGGGCGTGGGGCCCTCCATCGCGTCCGGTAGCCAGACGTGCAGCGGAAACTGCGCCGACTTGCCGACGGCGCCGCAGAAGACCAGCACGGCCGCGGTGGTGATCAAACCCTCCGGCAGGGTGTGGCCGGCAATGACCTGGGCGATGCCACCGAAGGAGAAGGTGCCGGTGTTCCAATACAGCAAGAGAATGCCGATCAACAGGCCAAGGTCGCCGAGGCGGGTCGTTATGAAAGCCTTCTTCGCCGCGGCGGCCGCCTCTGGTTTGCGATACCAGAACCCGATGAGCAGATACGAGCACAGGCCCACCAGCTCCCAGAAAATGTACAGTTGCAGGAAGTTCGGCGCCAGCACCAGGCCGAGCATCGAAGTGGTGAAGAGCGCCATGAAGGCGAAGTAGCGGCTGTAACCAGGGTCGCCGTGCATGTATCCCTGGCTGTAGATCTGCACGACGAGGCTGACGCCTGTGACCACGATCAGCATGATCGCGGTGAGTGGATCGATCAACAGGCCAAGCTCGAAGTGTGTCTCACCCAGAACATACCAGGGGAACGACAGGTGCACGCTGCCTCCGGCCGTTACTGCCGCCAGCACACCAACCGAAACCAGGAAAGCGCCGCCGACCCCGGCGATGGTGAGGTAACCGCTGAGCCGCTTATGGCCCAAAGTGAAGGCGACGATGCCGAGAAA
>JAJZQK010000199.1 GCA_021847625.1 Chloroflexota bacterium | reverse complement strand
CTCGACCCGCCTCCTGAGAGCGACCCAGCCGTAGCGGACCGGATCGCCGTGGCCTCGGCGGCGCTCTACGGGCGCCACGGGGCCGCCGTCGAAGCCGACCTGCGGGCGGCCCTGGCCCGGATCGAACTGAGCCATCGCGCATCGCTCGACCAGAGCCGGGCCGGGCAGGGGAGCGCCGGCGTCGCCAGGGACGCGACGACCACCGACGGGAAGCCAGTCCAACAGTCCGGCGAGAAGAAGGCTCGCAACGACCATCGGCCGCCGAAGCGCGTTCGGACCGGGCCGCACCAGGCGACGCTGTTCGACCAGGCGGCCGCTGGAGAGGGCGCATCCGACGAAGCGCCCTCTTCGGGCGAGGCCGGGCGTGGCGAGGCTATGGAGGAGGGAGAGCCGCTGGCATGAATCAGCGCGGCCACTGGCGCGACGCGGAACTGGCCGCGGCGTCGCTCGAGAAGCGAGAGGGCGATCGCCGCACCCTGCTCCTCCTGGCGCGCCTGCCCTTCGTCTACGCGAAGGTCATCGAACAGCTCGCCGGTCTGCGGGGCGGCGCGAGCGTCTACCGAAGCCTGGAGCGGCTCGAGGGAGCCGGACTGGTGGCGACCATCCGGCCGCCCCTGCGGGCGGGCTACGCGCCGCGGCTCCATTACCTGACCGACCTGGGGATCGCCACGGTGGCCGTCGACCAAGGGCGAGAGCCCGAGCACCTGGCGCGCCGGAACCGCCTGCGGGGCCGCGATCTCCTGGCGATGGTGCCCGGCCTGCCGCGGCTCGTGGCGGCCTACGAGCTCCTGGGGGCGCTGGCCGCCGCCCGGCCCGGCCGTCCGGACCTCCTGGCCTGGGAGCGGCCCTGGCGGCGGCGCTACCAGCGCCCGACCGCCAAGGCGCCGGTGGCCATCGAGCTGCCCGCCTACGCCGCCCTCGCCTGGGAGGGCGCCTCCGGAGCCTACCTGCTCCTGCCCGACCTCGGCGGCGCCCCGCTGCGTCTGTACCGGGCAGCGCTCGATCATCTGCTCGCGCTTCGCGGCGTCCAGGGTGCCGAGTTTCCCACCCTGGTCGTCGCCACCGGGGATCACAGGCGAGCGGCGGCCTGGAGGGAGCTGATCGAGGAGGTCAGGCGGGCGCGGCGGGAGGCGCCGCTCGCCGCCTGTGTCACCACCTGGGATGAGTTGCGCGCCGGCTC
Organism: Chloroflexota bacterium; assembly: GCA_021847625.1. The sequence goes on along the minus strand of JAJZQK010000199.1, from coordinate 5,346 downwards.
CGAAGCGCTAGCCAGCCTCAGCAACACGGGACCGCTGCCCAGAGACTGGCTCATCCAGCTGGTCCGGCTGCAGCCCCTGACCCCTCGGCACCCGACCGGCATCCTGCCCGAGCTCGTGGGCGATGCCCTCGCGCCGCTGGGGCCATCCTCGGCCATCGATAGCCTCGGCCGGGTGGCGCTGGGGCTGGCGCCAGCCGATCGCGCGCTGCTCGACCTCATCGGCCGCCATCCGTTTCTGCCCCTCGAGCGCCTGGCTCGGGTGCACGGCTGGGATTTGAGGTGGGCTCGCGAGCGGCGCAACCGCCTCATCGGCCTGGGGCTGATGCGCCTCGTCGAAGCCTGCGAGGTGAGCGCGGAGGCTGCCGCGTCGGAACTGGTCGAGCTGACGGCGGACGGGCTTGCCCTCGTGGCTGCCCAGCTCGGGCTCTCCCTCGGCCGGGCGGTGCGCCACCTGGGCCTCGCCGGCGGCGGGCCGGAGCAGTCGATGGGCGTCCGCCGAAGGCTGCTGGTGAGCCTGGCGCACACGCTCGGCGCCGACGCCATCTTCGTCAGCCTGGTTTGCACGGCGAAGAAGCTGGCAGCGCAGGGGAGCGATGACGCGCTGGTGGAGTGGCGGAATGCTGCCGCCTGCACCCGGGGCCATCTCCGCCCGGACGGCTACGGCCTCTACCGGCACGCGGGCCAGCTCTACGGCTTCTTCCTCGAATACGACCGCGGCACCATGAGCGCCCGCGACTACCTCGCCAAGTTCGCCGCTTACCACGAGTATCGAGCGAGCGGGCGCTTCCAGCGGGACTACCTGGGCTTTCCAACGGTCCTGGTCGTCACATCCGACAACTCGGCCGAGGAGCGCATCGCCCGGGCGGTGCGCACGGCCGCCATCGGGCGGGGGCCGGCGCTCCCGCTGCTCCTCACCTGCGAGTGGCGGCTGGCCGACCCGCGCAACCCCTACGGACTGCTCGGCCAGGTCTGGCGTGAGCCCGTGGCCGTCTTCCACGACCGCCGCCTCTGGCCGATCCGCCCTTCTGACTTGCTCGTGACGCCTGCCAGGGTGTGCCGCCCACGGCCGTCGGCGCGCGAGGCGTAGAGGACTTGCTGGATGGGCGAATACCTCACGAAGGATGAGCGGCTACGCCGCATCGGAGACCTCCTCCTCAAGGGTGTCTACCTTTGGGCTGAGGCCACCGAGGGCGGTGCCGCGGTCGTGCGTGAGGACGTGGAGATGCGCGCGAACGGCCGTAGCGCAAGCGGCGAGGTCTGTCCACCAAGCCGTGCACCCCACGCTGTTCCGCATCCCAACGTTAGTGGCCGGCCTGGCTCAGACGAACGGATGCGAAGGCCAACGATCCACAACGTCTGCGCATCGGCGCGAGACGAGTCGGGCCAGGGGGCCCGGGCGCCCGACGCGGTGGCGCGCACTCGGCTGCGTTGCCTGCCGGGACCGGGGCCAATGGAGGACTTCGCCGTCCAGTTCGACGATGTCTTCCGAACTCCAGCGCAGCGGCGCGGGTTTCGCACGTACCTGGAAGGCCTGCTCTCGCGCAGGGAGCAAGGCAAGTCTCTGACGACGCTGGCCGGCCACGACTCGGCCGCAGGCATGTCGGCTGCTCCGATGCAGCGCCTACAGTACTTCCTGTGCGAGTCGGCGTGGGATACGGACAGGTTGGCGGCTCGGCGACTGGAACTGCTGGCGGCTGCTCGGGCGACAGTGACAGATGGGGCGGGGACGCTGGTCATCGACGACGCGACGGGCCACAAGGCTGGCGGTGCGACGGCGCCTCTGACGCTGAGAAGCCTGTGGGCCGATGACCGAGTCTACTGCCCGCTCCACCTCCAGCCGCACTCACGGGCCCAGCACACTGCCGCGGGGAAAGTGGATGTGGGCCTTCGCAGCAGGTCCGAAAACGTGATGGCATTAGTCGAGGGAGCCCGTGCCATGGGCATCGCGTTTCGTGCTGTAGTGACCAACTGCTCACACAGCGAGTTCGCTCATCTCGCGAAGGCGCTGCAGTGGGCGAAGGTGCCCTATGTCCTTGCTGTCGAGCCCTCCGACGACTTCTCCGCCACGCCAGACGCTGCCCACATGCTTGATGCAAGTGGGGAAACGTTGCGCCGCAGGCGGCTGGAGGCGCCCGCCGAGTGGGAGCCGATCGTGAGACGTGTCGGCGATGGGCGGGAGGAGAAGTGGTGGGCGGCTGAGCGACACCGCCGGCCCAATGAACGACGGCACCCCCAGCGCGCGCTGATCGCGACCACCGACCCCCTCGCCCTACGGGCCGCCAGCACATGGTATCTGGTGACGAACCTGCCGCAGCCAGGCTCGCTGCCGCCAGGCGAGGTGTCGCTTGCCCCGGCCGGTCTGCTCGAAGTCGTGCGGCTGTATGGTCTGTATCAGAGTGTGACGCAGAGCTACCGACAGGTCAGACAGGAACTGGGGTGGGACGACGTAATGGTGCGCTCGCCGCTGGCGATGCGGCGGCACTGGGAGCTGGCGTGCTGCGCGCTTCTCTTCTGTTGGCAGGTTCGGCTCGCTGAGGAGGCCGCCGGTAGTGGGGAGACAACGCTCGTGGCGTCGCCGGATGTCCCGATATCGTTCTCGGCACGCTGCTTCATCGGGAGCGCCTGGCAGTCCGCACTGGAGTCGTGGGGCTCCCAGATGTACTTCAACACAGGCGGAGCTACCAGCTGCGCCGGATGGGATCCCACTGCGAAGCATCGCTGACCGCCCCGCCGAGAATCGGATCGAGGAAGACCGCGGCTTGCTGGTACCCGATCGACACATCAGGCTCCAGCCCGACCTCGGCCGCGGCCCGGCGGTACGCCGGGCCCCACCCGGCTGGCGGCGGCCGAAGCGTAGTCGGCAGCGGATGGGTACCACGCGCGTCGAACGTGGCGCGGAACGCACCTCTCAAGCGGCCGGCTTGGAACGGAAAGAGGGACGAGATGAGGGCTAGGTCGATCAGATCCTTGGTACGGGTGCTGGAATGGCCGCCGGCGTAGCTGCGGGTATAGGCATGGACCTTCTCGGCAACATGCTGCTCGAGCGGAAGGGCGGGGACCTCGATCGGCGCAATTTCCGCGAAGCTGAGGAGATCTGGACCGCGCAGCCGCTCCGGCTCCCCCAGTGGTGGATCACCGAAGCCGACGTCGACGGTGAGTTCCTCGAACCGCCGCCCCGCGAGGTACGCCGAGACGTGGTAGCGCACAGCGGCGCCTTCAAGCAACTGGTCGAGCCTCGCGGTCTTCTCGACGGCGAACCGGAAGTGGTCGCCCAGGTCGACCTGCTGCGCCGCGATGAGATCGTCGGTGGCTGCCCGCTCGTTGTCCCAGCGGCCGAGATCCATGTCCTTCGTGGTTCGGAAGCGGGCCGCGAGGCGGAAATGGAACGCCAACGCGCCCTTGAGGACCCACCGGTCGGGCGCGGCGGCCACGAGTCGCGCCAGCATCCTTTCGAACGCGACGAGCTTCCGCAGCCGCACCAGTGGAATGCCCCCTTGCCGCGCTGTCGCCAGGAGTCGCTGCTCGAGGGCCGTACGGAAGGCGCTGGCGGTCGCGTATCTCACGCCGCAGCCCTGCGCAGCGCTCCCTCGATCAGCGCGGCCACCCGCCGGCCACGCGGGGCGGCGTCCCGGCGGAGCTGGTCGGGTGCCGCCAGGCCTCGCTCGACCGCCTGGACCACCGCCAGCTCGACCTGCTCCGGCGCCATGCCGGCCTCAGCTGCGTCGAGGATGGTGCGCGTGGCCGAGGTGACGACCATGCCATCGTGGTAGGTCAGGTCGCTCGGCCGAAGCGGCCTGACCGTGGTATGGATCTTCACCCCGGGCAGCGACGGAAGATTGCGCCGCGAGCGGGGCACGGTGAGATGTGCCGCGTCCGGGATCACGTCGCTCAGGTCGAGTATATCGAGAGCGCTCTCGTGGGAGACGACCGCGATATCCTTCCCCACGGCGAGCCAGGCGGCGAGGACTTCCTCGCGCGGGGACGACGGGTACTCGCGGAGTCGGTAAAGCCCACGCCGGACACGGATGAACCGGCCGCTCTTGACATGGTGCGAGAGCAGGGTGAAGCTGTATCCACAGGCGCGGGCCTGGTGGGCCGTGAAGTAGCCACCTTGCTCCGAGGCGACCTCGAAGAGGCGCAGGCGGTCGGGCCTCTTGCCGGAAGGGTGCGGCTCTGGCGTCGTAACGTCGCTCATAGCTCGCATTATACTTGAGTTCTAGGTGACATGCAACTATAATGGCATGTGCGCGAACAGACGCGAGCGCCAAGGTGGGAGGCATTTCCATGAGATGCGCGATCTACACCCGGGTCTCCACCGATGAGCAGGCGATGAGCGAGTATAGCTCGCTCAAACGCCAGGAGGAGATCTGTACCAACTACGTCGACATCCACGCCGAGAAGGGCTGGAAGGTCGCCGCCGTCTACGAGGACGCCGGCTACTCCGGCAAGGACTTCCAACGGCCCGGGATCCAGGAGCTGATGGAGGACGTGCGCGCAGGCAAGGTCGACGCCATCGTCACCTACAAGATCGACCGCATCTCCCGGTCTCTGAAGGACTTCTACGATCTCTGGGAGGTCCTGAAGGCTCACAACGTCACCTTCGTCTCGGCCACTCAGCACTTCGACACCTCCGACTCGATGGGCATGCTGATTCTCAACATCCTCCTAAGCTTCGCCCAGTTCGAAAGGGAGCTGACCCGCGAGCGGACGATGAGCAAGATGGCCGGGCGAGCCGAGAAGGGCTTGTGGAACGGCGGGAACGTCCCCCTCGGCTTCGACTACTCGAAAGAGACGCAGACGCTTCAGCCCAGTCAGCAAGAGGTGCCGATCATCCACTTCACCTATCGGCGCCTGATCGAAACTCGCTCCCCGTGCGCCGTCGCCAATGAGGCCAATGCGCGAGGGTATCGCACGAGGGTGCGGACCTTCAACAGACGTGACGGATCACAGGAGAAGGTCGGTGGCAAGCGCTTCGACGAGGACACGGTCACGGCAATCGTCCGGAATCCGGTGTACAAGGGATTCATCCGTTACAACGATATGCTTTACCCCGCCAAGCACGAGGCCATCATCGACGAGGAGACCTGGGAGCAGGCTAATAGGGCGATCGGTAACGGCCGCACGGACGACACCGGCCTCTACTTCCGGGACCCGCACGTCCACTTGCTTAAAGGCATCCTGCGCTGCGGCACGTGCGGGCTGGCGATGACGCCCTACCGCTCCGGCAAGAAGGCGAAGGACGGCACGCCGTACCTCTACTACGCTTGCGTCGACTACACCAAGGACGGGAGCCTCACCACCTGCCCGGTCAAGATGCTTCCGGCGCGCGAGTTCGAGGGGCTGATC
>JAJZQK010000198.1 GCA_021847625.1 Chloroflexota bacterium | reverse complement strand
CTTGCCGAGGTAGCTCAGTTGGTAGAGCATGCGACTGAAAATCGCAGTGTCGGCAGTCCGATTCTGCCCCTCGGCACCACCGCGTCCCCACTGGGCCCCATGGAACGCCCCAGTGCGGCCTCGTTTCCCCACTTGGCTGCAAGGGCACCTTCGTGATCAGCCGCTGACATCAAAAGTGACATCAATTCGGTCCTGGTCCTTCTCCGCCTCGGAGAAGAAGCGGCCCAGCCTCTCGGCCGCTCCCCGCTGAATATCGGGAAGGACGTGGCTGTAGGTATCCATGGTGACGCCGATGGTGGAGTGGCCGAGGCGCTCCTGAACTACCTTGGGGTTCTCGCCCTGGCTCAGCAGCAAGGCGGCGGCGGAATGGCGCAGGTCATGGAACCTGATCTTGGGTAGGCCTGCTTGCTGCAGCCGCGGCTCGAAGGAGTGGCGGGCGAGGTTGGGGCGTTCCATGGAGAACTCACCCGGGCCCTGGCCGGGCCCGCCCCAGGATTGCAGCAGTTCGCCCGCCGCGGAGAACCGGTGCACTCTATAGACGAACTTGCTCCCGCCAAACCTGTTTCTCATATTCACATTCCCTCCAACTTGTGCCGAAATGGATTGCTGGTGCCATGCGCCTACAGGGCGCCTGCGGTCTGTCATGGGTGGTCTCGCCAGATCCTCACCGGTCTGCGGCGGGTTGTCCCTGCCCGCTTGCTGCCACCCGGTCCCACTCGTGCTGCGGTGGTCCAACTGGCACTGCCCCCGCGAATTCGGCCCTCCACTATCAAGGGACTACCAAGACCTTGATGCCAATGTTACGGCGACGAAGGCCCAGGGCCTCGGGCAGCTGCGACAGCGGCAGTCGGTGAGTGAATACCCGCTCCGGCCGCACTTTGGGCAACAGCTCTATGGTTCGCGGGTAGTTCCAGCCTGGGCCGATCGATCCGTGGATCGTCAAATTGCCCGTCACTACGTCGAACGGGCTAAATGAGGCCTTGCTCTGCGGTGCGGGCACACCCACTATCGTTATGGCGCCACCCCGCCGCACGAGGCCAAACGATTGCTCAATCGTTCCTATTGTGCCGGCCGACTCCAGAACCACGTGGACCCCCAGACCATTCGTCAACGCCCGAATCTCCCCGGCCAGGTCGCAGGCAAACGGATCGAGCGCCACGTGAGCCCCGAACTCCAAGGCCATTGATCTTCGCTCCGCCGATGGCTCGCTTACGATGACCGGGCCGGCGCCGGCGAAGCGTAGAAGAGCAACCAGCAAGAGCCCAATAGCGCCACCTCCGACTACCGCCACTGAGGCGCCCGGCTGCACCCGGGACGCGTCGACGGCATGCACGGCTATAGCGAACGGGTTGGTGCATATCGCCTGCTCGTCGGTGACCTCGGGGGGAACCCGGTAAAGGCACCGTTCCGGGAGCGCGACGTATTCCGCGTAGCCGCCGTTGTAGACCCGCTTATTGAGGCAGAGCCAGGGCATCCCGTGCCGACACATTTCACACAAACCGCAGGTCGCGCCCGAGTGGGCGGTCACCCGTTCACCAACGGCGAACGCGGTTGTCCCCGGTCCGACTTCGGCGATCGTGCCCGCGTATTCGTGACCTAGAACGAGCGGCAAACCCCGGATCGGGAAATCGCCGTCGATGACCGCGAGATCTGTGTGGCAGATCGCGCAGCCTGCTATCTTGACCAGAGCCTCTCCCGGACCCGGCGCCGGGACGGGGCATTCCTCAGCACGCAAATCGCCGATTCCGTGCAGCACAAAACAGAGCATAGACGCTGAACCTCCATTCTCCACGCCGCTGTTGACGCGGCCGATTCATATCTATCAGTGCCAATCAGGTCAGGTAGGCTCGTGCCCTTGCCTGGGAGACGGCCCCGGACCTCGCACCCGAATCCGGTTGCTCGCTTCCTCTTCCGCCTGGCCCCTACCCTAAACGAGCGGGATACGCCGGACTCGCCAGCACTGGCATATCGTGGCCAGGTAGAACGTAGTCCGCCAGGCACTCCATCCTGGCGAAGGAAGAGAAGTTAAGCCTCGAAGTCTACGTGCAGAGAACTGGGAATGTGTGCCAGACTGGGCGGTTCGCCCTGCCAGTTGACGTAGAGCGGGACGTTGTCGCTCGCAATCTGGTACGTACCATCCTCAGGCTCTACTCTGCCCCCCTGAATGCCAGGCATGTGGCCGGGCAGCAGCGCCACCGACACCCCTTTCGCCACTGAACGGTCGCCATCCATCACGTCGATTGTGACACCGGCCGGCAGGAACGCGTGAGTGCCGTGGGCGAATCCGCCGTACTGGCGATAGTGGATCGGCAGCGGTGCTACGGCGAAGCACAGTTCGGCCCGCTGGACGATGAACCGAGCTCTTGGGAATGGCGCCACATTCATGCGTGGTCGACACGTTCTTGCGGAAGTCCGTGCCCCACGCTTTCCTCCTCTGGTCGTAGACCCCATTGGCGCCAGGAGGAGGTATCTGGGGCCAGATGGTCAACAGCTCGAAGTCCTCATCGTAGGGATTGTTCAGCCTGTGAAAAGTCCCACCCGGTATGTAGATGGCGGTTCCTGGATCGATCTCGTAGGTCGTCCCGCCCTCTCCCGTCTCTGGGTCTCCTCCGAGCGTGAGCAGCGCCCGCCCGCGGAGGGCGTAGTAGCCCTCGTTGCAGCCGGCAGGGTGACTGCCTCCTCTGAGCGGCCTTCCAGCCTTCACCGTACCGTGATTCATCGTCAGGTCGCTAGAGTGAACCCTTCCACGGCAAAGACACTGCGCGAAACGTAGACCGGATCGCCCTGAGGCAAGGCGAAGGGCTCCATCTCGTCAACTCTTACGACCAAGTCATCTATTCCTGACATACTCACCCTTAGCGTGCTCGCCCACGCCGGTGCCACCGCACCGATGCGGACCCAGGTTCCTGCCCCGCCCGCCGATCATTCGCACCCGCTCGGGGCAGGCTTCTGGATAGTCGATCCTCGACAGCAGTGCAACTCACCAACCAGCAAAGCAGTCGACGCTCATTCCATCACGCCCGGACAAGGATAGGGTCCGCCCGCGGTCGACCAGCGGTGTCCGCGCAAGGCCCTCGCGGGCCCGCTCCGAGCTGGCGCGACCTCAATCGCAGCGTTAGGGATACACCTCCTCTGGCTCGCGCGGTGGCGGCCCCACCGCGGGGCCGATGAACTCGAGGGTGACGTGGAGCGGGTCCTCGGTGCCAAGGTAGGCAAAGCCACCACCCCTGGGTCGCCCCCGGCGATGCAACCCCGCTTGGATCACCGTCAGACCGTTGGCGGAGGCCTCGTCGATTGCCTTGCCTAGGTCCGGCACGCGCGTAGCCAGGTGCTGAATGCCTTCGCCGTGCTGGGCCAGAAAATCGCTGTAGATGGAGTTTCCTTGCAGCGGCTGAATCAGCTCGAACTGGACGTTGCCCAGGTAGGCCAAGGCCGTCAGGAACGTGAAGCGCCCGGGCCCACCGCGACAGCTGGCCTGCTCGTATTCCTCGCTGCTGACGGTGCACAGTCGCCAGGGCCCGATGCCCGCCGTTTCCCAGTAGGCGCGCATCGCCGCCCGCGCGTCGCGCACGATAGCGCAGATCCGGTTTGTCTCGGCAAACCTGGCCTTCGGTATCGCTTGCTGGTGTTCGGCCATCTCGCTCCTCTCACTTGCCGCGCCCTAGCCGGAGGCTCGCGCCCGTGCCGACGCCAGCTCGTACACGTCCGGGTTCACCGCGTCTGAGCAGCGCTCCCCGCGCAAGACCTGCAAAGTGTTCTCCGCTGCCCCGATTGCCCCTCTGACCGAGGCCTCGTGGGTCATGCCACCGACATGTGGGGTCGGCAGCACCTTGTCTAGAGCCAACAGACCCCCTGGCGCCGGTGGCTCCCTCTGCCAGCAGTCCAGAGCCGCTCCCGCGAGTCGGTCCTCCTTAAGCGCGAGATAGAGCGCGTTCTCGTCCACGAGGGAGCCTCGCGCTGTGTTGACCAGGAAGGCGGTCGGCTTCATGAGCCGGATCTCATTCTCGCCGATCATAGGTGGCGTCCCAGGAGACGCGGGAGCGTGGAGAGACACGAAATCCGACCGGATCAACAGGTCATTGAATTGGAGGTAGCGGATGCTGTGCTGATCAGCGAACAGGCGATCCCGCAGCACGTCATAGGCAACGACTTCTATCTCCATCGCCTTGGCTCTGGTGGCCAAGGCCTTGCCGATGCGCCCGAGGCCCACGATCCCGAGCGTCTTGCCGGCCAGCTCGATCCCCGGGAGGCGGTCCCACAGGCCGGCCTTGGCGATCGGCATCTGCCGCTGCAGCTGACGCGCCAAGGCTATCATCAGCCCCAGGGCCAGCTCTGCGACAGTAACGTGGTTGGCGCCGGGAGTCGTCGTTACCACCACGCCAGCACGGGTTGCGGCCGCCACATCAACCGCATCGTAGCCAACGCCCTGCCGGGAGATCACCTTCAGCCTGGGCGCTGCGGCAATCACCGCCGCGTTGAGGCAGTCACCGCCGGCAATGATCGCGTCCACGTCGGCGACGAGCTTGATCATTTCCGACTGACTGAGTGGACGCTGGGCGTGACTGTCAATCACCTCGCAGCCGGACTCTTGCAGCAGCTCGAGGTGCCGGCCTGGGTAGCGGAAGAAGCTCAGAGATGTGATCAGGACCTTGTGTGGCATTGGTGTGCTCCTCCAGACACCGAGATAGAACTAGGTCGTCGCCTGCTCGCCACCACGGCGAGGCGCTGGCAGCGCTAGCTGTCGTCCCCGGGATCAGCATCGGCCAGCATTATCACGAGATCTGGCCCCAGAAACATCCGACAGGCGGTGCCCCCGTCCACCACGATGACGGAGCCAGTAACGTAGTCCGTCTGGTTCGAGCAAAGAAACGCCACCTCGCCGGCCACGTCCCCGGTTGCCCGATGCGGCCGATGGGGATGCCCTCGTGGAAGCTGGCCTCCAGGACCGGCCCAGGGGCTACAGATCGCACTCCCCACGGGCCTTGTACTGGCCGAGAGCTGCGCGAAGCAGCGCGGGATCGAAATCTAGGCGGTAAGCAATGGCTCTCAAGTGCAAAGTCGCTCTGGCTCTCTGACCTTGATAGCCGGCTCTACGCGGGCGATGCCTTCTTGCGGAAGGACGTGCCCCAGGCGGCAATCCGTTCGTCGTAGATGCTGTTATCGCCTGGTTTGGGGTGATGCGGCCAGATAGTCAGAATCACCAAGTCCTCGTCATAGGGGTTGTCGAGCGCGTGGAACGTGCCGCCGGGGATGAAGATGGCCGTATCGGGCCCAATCTCGTGGACCTTTGCTCCATCGCCGGTCTCGTAGTCACCCCCCAGAGCCAACCGCGCTTTGCCTCGCAGTACGTAGTAGCACTCGTCCGAGCCAACCGGATGGCTCCCACCGTGAAGTCGCTGGCCGACTTTCAGAACACCCCGGTTCACGTTTAGGTCCTGGGAGCCCACGATATTGCGGTCGATGATGCTCTGGGACTCGTAGACGCCTTCAGTCTTGGGGGTCGCGAAGATATCAAGCTCCTCGACACGCACGATCAGGTCCTTGGTTGTCATCTTCTGCTCCTTAGAGAGTTCTGAACAGAGTTCTGACCGCACTACCTTCGTGCCGGCCGTTGTCGGCGAGGCAATGGACACAGCGCCGGTCAAGTGCCTCCACCTCTCGAACTGTCTGTTCGACTCCGGCCAGGTCTGTGTCGCTGACGAGTAGGTCAGCCCCGGCCCACGCCAGCGCGAGAGCGATGGCGTGGCCGTTTCCGCCCTTGGCTCCGGCTCCTGTTACCAAAGCGACCTTGCCTGAGAGTCCTGGGACGGCCCCAGCTGCCATAGTCACACCTCCATTACCTGGGTCGAAGGTGGTGTTCCCTGTCGTCCTGCTAGTCAGTCGCATAGCTCCCGGATCGGAGCAGACATCACCCGTCCGGATCCGAGTTGGCAGACCGCCGATTGCCGAGAGCTATGCGGCGTAGCGGGCTTGATTGGCCCGCTACCCTTCCAACCAAACCTCGCCGGCGAACATTGAGTTCTCCTTGCTGAAGTTCAGGCCCTTCACGCGGCTGGCGTACACCCAGAAGCTGGGAGACTCGCACACGGGGTTGCAGAAGCACTCGTCCAGCATCATCTCCTGGATGCTTCGGCATAGCGCCAGCCGCTTGCTCTGCTCAATGGTCGTCTGCAGATCACGCCGCAGCTGGTCGTACTCGACCGACTCGAAGTGGCTCATACCGCCTTCTTTCTCGGTGAGCCACGGCTTGGCGCCGGTGACGAGGGTAAGTGGATCGCGGTTTGTGCGGGCATAACCGTGGATCATGAGGCGGATATCGCCCTTGCCCATCAGGTTCTGAAACACGGTCGTGTCGACATCGTTTATCGTCGCGTTGACGCCGATCTTCTTGAGGTCCGCCTGTAGGATCTGAGCAAGTTCGCTGTTGCCGGGGCCCCTCATGGTAGAGGTGATGATGTCCGTGTTGACGCCATTGCCCAGCCCGGCCTCCTTCAGCAGCGCCTTGGCCTTGTCCAGATCGTAACCGATCTTGCCTTCCAGGTCCTTGAAATACGCCCAG
>JAJZQK010000197.1 GCA_021847625.1 Chloroflexota bacterium | reverse complement strand
GTGGCCAAGAAGCCGAAGCGGGGGATCCAGGGCACGGTGAAGCGGCCGGGCGCGTTGCGCCAGCGCCTCGAGGGTCTGGGGCTCGCCAAGCCGGGCCAGCCGATCCCGGCCTCGGTGCCGCGCGAGGTGGTGACGGGCAAGTACGGGCCCAAGACGGCGCGGCGGGCCCGGTTCGCGCTCAACATGCGCGGGCTGGCCCAGTAGGAGGAAGCGATGGAACGCGAGACTATGGTTAACCCGGTGGGGGATACGATCGTTTCTTTGGCGATCGTTGGAGTGGCTGGCTACGTGGCCTACGCCCTGCTGAAAGACAAGTTGCCCTCCGGGTTCATGTGGCCGAGCCCCGACACTGCGGCCGACTGCGTGCCGCCCTTCGACCGCGCCTACTGGTCGCAGCGCCTACGCGAACTGATGGCCAACAACAAGTACTTCTGGTGTCGGGTGCACGAGTACGTCAAGGTCTGTCTGAAAGGCACCTCGCTATTCGGCATCATCGTCATTCCAGGCAGCGGGCCGGAGGCGGCCCGCGACTGGGCCAAGTTCAGCGCCTATATCCAGGCGAGCGACGGCTACGACCCTGGGCTCTACGGGCCAGCCGAATTCTTCGCCTACGCCATCCAGCAGAGCGGCGGCGTCTAGTCAAGAGTGGGAGAGAGACAATGAACCAGATCGTAGCGATGTCCATCGCCGGCGCGGCGGTGGGATTCATGACCGGTGAGATGCAGCTGAAGAACGGGATGTCCGCCGCCATTCTCGGCGCCGCGATCGGCATGGGGATCGGCTACCTCTACACATCGATCGGCGACGTCGTCGTGCCGGCCGGGGCGCTCACCTCTGGCCAGTCGCTGGCCGCGCTGAGCGCGCCCATCTACGCGATCTAGAGGCCAAAGTGAACCCGTTGATGCCGTTGGCGGTCCTCTGGGAGATGCATGTCCAGGTGCCCGAGATATTCGACCGCCACCAGGCATACAGGATGGCGCGGCAGTACTGCCGCGCCGTGGGCAAGCCCCTGCTGCGGGTGGGGATTCGCCGCGGCTTTCTAGAGCCGCCTAACGGCGACGCGACCCTGGATATTGATCCGATCATCCGCCGCATTGCAGGCGGGGTACAGGGAGACGAGCGCGCGATGCCCATGTTCGCTGACAAGCAATTTGGCGCCGCGTTCAATGAGCAGACTCTCGAGCACCTGCACTCAGCCGAGGATGTGCGTCTGGCCGTGGGCGAATGTGTACGGGTGGCCGATTACGCCTATCTCTTGGTCCCGTCGCCGGCCGGCATAATCGCCCATTTGCACCCGACCCACTACCTGGCGATTCGGATCGTTCAGGGCGGGCTGGCGGTGCGGCGCGTGTTCCACGCCGACCAACCGGCGGTCTTTGTGCCCGTCCCTCACGCGCGGCGCGCGCTAGACAGTCTCGTCATCGGCTATAGCGGAGGTGTCACGGGATGAATCCGTTGTTGCTCATTCCGGCGTGGCAGGGGCTCGTGTGGATGGGAGAGGGCATCGTTCGCCGTTCGAAGTACGACGCGGCCCAGGCCTACGCGCGCCAACAGGGCAAGCCGTTGCTCGTGGTCGGCGGGCCCCAGGGCAGCCCGTCGCGGGCGGCGCTGGGCATGCAGGGCCACGGGTTCGGCGACGTCTGCCTAGATCTCGACCCGGCGATGTGCCAGGGCGCGCCGGAGACAACGGTAGTCGTTGGGGCCGACGTGCGCGGCATTCCGTATCCGGACCGCCACTTCGGCGCGGCGTTTGTCAGCCACGTACTGGAGCATCTGCCCACCGCGGCCGACGCCTGGCGAGCGATTGAGGAGTTGCGGCGGGTAGCCGACGCGCTGTATGTCGCCGGGCCCTCCAAGCAGGAACTCTGGGCCTGGGTCCATCCAGAGCACCATCTTTGGGTGTGGCAGGACGGGAGCGGCCAGATGCACGTGGAGGAGAGGGGCCGATGATCGTCGAGATCCTGGGCCAGCTGGCCGCGGGCCTGGCGGGCGGAGCGCTCGAAACGGCGCTCCAGGCCAAGCGCAACCCCGCCAAGGGCAAGAAGGGCCAGAAGAAGGTCTCCAAGGTTAAGCACCGGGAGAACCGGGACCTGCGCCGGGCCAAACGGCTGGCCGAGAAGTTCCACGGCACCTGGCAGGACAATGTGGTCGAGTTGTCGGCCAAGGACCGCAGGAAGCCCTCCCGCTACGCCGTGGTCGCTGGCGAGCTGAAGGACTACACCTACTCGCCCCGCAAGGGCAAGCGGGCGGAGTACGACTGGCACCACGATTCGCTCGACAAGGGCTTTGGCCGCGGCAAGGGCAAGAAGAAGCCGCTGCTGGTGGTGGATCCGGCCACCAAGAAGCCGGCGATCGTCGCCAACCGGGCGGCGGTCAAGTTCGACCCGCGCCGCGGCTTCATGGGTTAGGCGTCAACTTGAGCCACCAGGGCTCAAGGATGATAGATCACGAGAGGAGGGGAATCCTATGGCCAAGCGGAGGACACCGCCTCGCGACTCCAAGGGCCGCTTTCGCAAGCGGCGCAAGGGCCGCCGCTAGGCGGCGCGGGGGCGCCGGCGGGGACCTCTCCGCCGGCGCTCAGCCAACCATTCGGGGGGTGAGTTATGGCCAAGAGTTGGAAAGAGACCGTCAAGGCGGAGTTCGCCAAGGTGCCCAAGAATAGCCCGTTCTCGGAGTACCAGAAGGCGCTCAAGCGGGCCTCGCGCGTCTACCACGGCGCCACGGAGCCGGCGCGGGTCAACCCGAGCCGGGCCCGGGCGACGCGCGCCAATCCGAGGAGCGACGACCTGGTGATGCTGGCGGCTATCGCGGCCGTGGGCTACGTCGGCTGGCAGTATCTGCGGCAGCATCCGGAGATTCTCAACCCGCCGGCGGCGACGGCCGCCGTGCAGCCTTGAGGAGGAACCTGCTTGTAGCGGCCGGGCGCCGCGCCTAGAGGGGTAGGGGCGACCCTTGGGTCGCCCGCGGGCGAGGCGAGCCTCGCCCCTACAATGCGGGAGGTCTGATACTTGGCACTCAACGCGGCCAATCTGCTCCGTCTGGCGCAGTCGGCGCCGACCGCCGCGAAGATCTACAGCGCCTGGCAACGGGCACGGCGGGGCGACCGGCAGGCCATCGACTACCTGCGCTCGGAGGGCTGGGCCGAGGCGGTAGACCTGCTGGTCGCCCCCGGCGCCGGCGCCATGGCCAAGGAGGCGCTGGGCCACGCCACGGACGCCTACCGCACACTCAAGGGCATCCGCCCGACGCCCGGAGGCGACGTCGTCGACGCCGAGTATCGCGTGCTGGAGGAGACGGAGGCCGAGGCCGGCCCGCGGCCGCCCTGGTCGCCCTTCCTCAAACGGCTCTTCAGCCAACGGTACGGCGGACACATCGTTATCGGCCCCTACGGCTCCGGCAAGACGTCGGCCGCTCTGCGGCTGGCCCAGGTCTGTCGCGAGGGCCTCGGCTACACGGTGGAGACGGTGGCCATGTACGAGGAGGACCGGCCCGAGTGGGCCGTGCCGCTGAACAAGGAGACGCTGATCCACCGCGCCAAGAAGATCGCCCGCTACCTCAACTCGCAGGGGGTGAGAGACCCCGATGAGCCGATCGACCCGGACCTGGTGGAGGAAGACGACGGCACGCCGCCGACGCTGCCGGCCGGCGGGAAGGTGATCGTGATCGACGAGGCGAGCGCGGCGATGGGCCTGCACGACCCGACGCGGGCGGCGGTGATGCTAGCGCTCTACCACTGCCGGCACGTCGACTGGATCGTGATCTTTATCGCCCAGATGGCCGCGCTGCTGCCGGAGCCGCTCTTGGGGCAGAGCGTCAAGTGGGTGAAGCGGCCGACGGGCGACGAAGACGCGACCGACCGCAACAACCGGGTGGTGCGTGAACTGTGGCGCGCCGCCGGCGAGGCCTTCGGCGAGCTGCGCCGCTCGCCCTGGTATCAGGAGCCCTACCGCGACTGGCGGGCCTGGGCCTATTGTGACGCGAGAGCTCTAGATACCGGTCCTGGCTACAGGGGACTGATCCCCTTCGGCAAGCCGGAGAGGGGGCAGACGTGAAACGCAACCCCGGCAAGGCGAAGAGAATCGAGCGGCGAATCGGCAACGCCGCCAAACGGGACGGCCACAAACGACTGGCCGCCAAGACACGCGAGATGAAGGCCACGAAGCCAAGGGTCTATTACAGCTGGCGCAATCGCCGGCGGAAACAAGGGAGGTAGTCATGCTCAGGTACAAAGACGGTCTATCGTTCCGCCGGGAGAGCGACGGCGCCGTGGCGGTGGTGGTGGAGACCCGCGGCGACGGCGGCCACGTGGCCACCGTCAAGGAGTGGACGATCGGACCGCAGGACTGGGTGAACATCGTGGCCGCGCTCTCGGCCGAGGGCAAGATCGCCAAGCCCAAGCTCGCCCAGATCCACGGGGCGTAGGGAGAGCGAAGCGCGGCTGATGGATGACGTGGTTCGGCTGTGGAAAGGGGCCAAGCCCGGCGGGGCCGAGCTCGAGCGAAGGGTGCGTCGTGAGCTGGGTATCGTGCGGTCCGAAGGCTACCGCCTAGTGAGGGACCGGTGGGGCCAACAGGTGAATCTGGATCTATGGCGGGTAATCGAGCACATAGCCAACCACCCTACCGATCATCGGCGCTGGGAGCTGATCCCCGCCATCATCCCGAGCATCAAGCGCGCGAGGGACCGCGGGCGAACAGGAACGCGGATCACCTACGAGGCTAACCTGCCGGTAGCGACCCGGAGGAACGTACACGAGCGCGTCCTCTTCACCACGGCCATCATTCTCTCCGAGGGCGAGAGGGTCTTTGACTCCATCGTAGCGCCGACACACGCTCAGGCCATCGAGAAGATACGGAAAAGGGCGGGCATCTCTACCCGCCCCAATCCGGTAGCCCTGACCAGCGCCTCGGACACTGCGGGCACGAAGCGGACTGCTAGACGCCTCCGAGGGGCTGCGGCCGCTCCTCGGGAGCATGATAACACGGGGGCCGCCGTCGCGACAAGGATCGCTAGCCTCTTTGCCGCGCTATTCGGGTAATCAACGGCCGGCGCGATCGCCGGCGGAAGGGTTGGAGGAGAAACATGACCGCGGAAGCACTGGCACTACTGATCGCGGGTATCGTCGCGCCGTTCCTCGTGCAATTCATCAAGGCGGGGCGACTGAGCGGCCTGTGGGCCTTCTGGCTCACGGTGGTCGTCTCCGTCATTCTGGCGGTAATCGCCGAGCTGCTCACCGGCGGCCTGCCACCGTCTACTGAGGAGTTCTTCGTCAGGGCGTCGGCCGTTTTCGCCCTGGGACAGGTGATTTGGCGCAACGTCTTCAAGCCGGCGATCGAGGCCCGCGCGGCGGCCCTCGGCGGCGGCTAGCGCCAGGTATCAAATGACCTAGAGCCCAAAACAGGGGCCTAGAATCGCCTTGTGGTGAGCCTCCTGGAGGTACTATGGCCGCCGAACGAGCGTCCAGAGCCCGTGGACTGCCCTAACGAGGCTACATGAGACTATCCCCCTAACGGCGAAGTAGCGATGTCAAATCACACGCGGAGGACCCTGCGGATGCTGCACCCGCCAGAACCCAAAACTACGGAGGAGCGCATCATCGAGATGTACGCCTGCATGCAGGCGATCCAAAGCCAACTCGCGGCGATCGACAAGCGGATCGGCGCCATGTGCGACAACTGCGAGGCGGAGGACAAGCGTCTCGGCGAGCTGGAGGAGTGGCGCAGCACGGTCAGGGGCGGACTCACGACGCTGAGCGTCGTCGGCGGTCTGGCGGGCGCCGTGGGCGGGCTGATAGTGAAAATCTTCAATCCCTGAGGAGGAGGAAGCATGGTTACGACGTTCCTCGGCGGCATCGCCTCGGGGGCCGGCTTCGCTCTCGGCGCCGGCGGCCTCAGCGCCTGGGCCAACCAGCGCCAGAAGAAGAAGAAAGCCGAAAAGAAGAACCCCTGCCAGGCGAAGCGGCGCAAGAGGCGCGGCCGCCGCTAGGGCAGCAGGGCCTGGCCCACGGTGGCCAGGCTCGCCGAGAGGAGAGCCAGGGCCGCCAGCCTTGCCCTCTCCGGCCCAGCGCTGGCCAGCATCACCATCCCGCCTGCCTTCTGCAATGTTCGTTGTCGCAGACTGCACAGCCGCACTCACTGTTGTAGTACACCACGCTCCCCGCGGGCAGCCAGCGCCGGCAGACGGCGCAGTACTGCCCCGCGTGGAGCTTCGCGCGATAGACGGCCATTATCGGGGCCCTCCCCGCCCCGTTTTAGCCCTATCGCCACGGGTAAGATGGTCAATCTTCGCAAGGTTCCGCCCAGCGCGCACCAGGTTGTATACCGCGTAGCAGAGATTGAAGACTGCCCAGATTTGAAAGAAGATGGTCGCGGCGTTCAACCAGCCTCTAGGCGGGGGCGCGAACGGCAGTGCTTGCCCGATCAGCCAGGTGATAACAAGGCTGGCGACTGCGCCCCCAGCGATCACGGCCATACACTCCCTGTATTCGCTGAGCCACGTCTTGATCCTCATTGCTGTGATTCGTCCCTACACCGGCGGTGGCTGGCTCGGCCGCGGCGGCAAC
>JAJZQK010000196.1 GCA_021847625.1 Chloroflexota bacterium | reverse complement strand
GGGGGGCAGAGCGAGTTCGCCGTCCGTTTTCTCTCGGCCTTCTTCGGCGTCCTGCTGGTGCCTTTGATGTATCGCCTGGCAACCGACCTGTTCGGCTCGCGGGCCGAGGACAAGGCGACGGGCAGCGCCGTCGGCGTTATCGCTAGCCTTCTGGTCGCGCTTTCGCCGTTCCTTGTCTACTACTCCCAGGAAGCGCGAAACTACATCGTCGTCACCGTCTGGACGGTGCTTTCCGTTCTGGCCCTCTGGCGGGCGCTCACTCGGCAGGAGCGTCGCTGGTGGGTGGTGTACGCCGTGTCCAGCGCTCTGGTCGTCTACACGCACTACTACGGGGTGTTCGTGCTGCTCGCCCAGGGTGCTTACCTACTCCTGACGTGGTCGCAGCAACATGGGAGATGGCGACCGTGGTTTGCCTCGGCCGTCGTGGCGGTGGTGCTGTACGTGCCATGGCTGGCCGGATTCTGGGGACAGGCCATGAATCTCTGGCTTCATCCCGACTACTGGCCGGGCACGCTGGACCTGATGACGGTCGTCCTGCGCACGTTCGCTTCCTTCAGCTTCGGGAGCACGAGCGTGTTGGAGGGAGGGGGCCAGTTCCTGGTCGTCTTCGGCGTGCTGTTCGCGGCCGGGTCCTTCACCCTGCTGGCGCGCGGGGGGGTGCGCACCCGGCGGGGCGAGCTCTATCTACTGGTCTACACCGTCGTGCCCCTCTTGGCAATCTACACGATCTCCTCGCGCTACCCGAAGTTCGCGGAGCGCTACCTGATCATGATCACGCCCGCGTTCTATCTTGTGCTGGCGAGGGGCCTGGCCGCGTTCTACGAGCTGGGGCGGTGGCTGGCGCCGCACTGGCCCTCGTTGGGCGCGGTGGCAATGGCGATCTGTGTAGCCGGCACGGCTGCCGCCGGGGGGCTCTCGGCGGGGACGACCTGGCAAGTCTACTACGGAGCGGATTGGGCCAAAGATGACCATCGGGGGGCCATCAGCTACATCGAGGCCAACTCGCAGCCGGGGGACGTGATTCTCCTGACCCGCAACACCTACCAAAGCTTCGAGTACTACTACCATGGCGACCTGCCTTGGTACGGGTTTGACCCCGCGGGGCCAAACGATGTGCCGGACCCTGCTGGGGTGGCAGAGCGGCTGACATCGCTCGTGAGTGGGCATCAGCGGGTCTGGCTGCTGCTCTGGCAGGAAAACGTGGTGGACCCGACGCGCCTGGTGGCGGGGCTACTGCGCAAGTACGGCCACCAGGTGCCTCTCGACGTGACCTTCACGGGCGTCGGCCTGGAACTGTACGAGATACCGCCCACAGTCGTGCTCAAGGCGGAACCGATGACCAAACTGGCCGCCCTGTACGAGAACGGGTTGGCGCTTTCCGGGTATGATCTGCTGACGCCGCGGGTCGAATACGGCAAGACGATGGACCTATCCCTCTACTGGCAAACCCGCCGCTCCCTCACGGAGGACGTGGGCCTGACGATCTCGCTGAAGGATGACCGAGGGCTTATCTGGGCCAGCGAGGGGCACCGCCTGAGTGGCCATTACCTGCCGCCAGAGCGGTGGCCAACCGGCAGGACCGTGCGCGGGGACTGCCCGGTGGCGATACCGGTCGGCGTGCCACCGGGTCACTATTCCATCGAACTGAACGTGCACTACGGCGACTCCCTGCGCGAGCTGAGCAGGGTGAAGGAGTCGGGCCAGCCAATTGGCACGCGCCTCGTGCTAGGCGAGGTCGAGGTGCTGCCGGGTACCATGTCGGCACCGCCCGCATTGGCCGAGCTGGGTGGACAGACGGCGCTTGATACCACATTCGTGCGGGAAGGCGGGAGCCCGGCGATGCAGCTCCTCGGCGCTAGCGGGACACCGTCGGAGTTGGGGCAGGGCGCCGAGGAGCCGCTAAGCCTGTTCTGGGCAAGCGGTCCCGCCGGTCGCGCTGACTACGACGTGGTGCTCGAACTGGCCGGGGGCGAAGCGCGAGAGGTGACGCGGGCGCCGGTGGCCGCTGAATATGGGACCAGCCTCTGGCGAGAGGGGGAACGGCTCCGCGGACAGTACCGCGTGCTCGTCCCGCCCGACTTGCAGCCCGGCGAATACGACCTGATGGTCGGCCTCGTCTCCAAGGCCACGGGGGAGAGACTGCGCACGAGCGACGGCGCTACCAGGGCGCTGGTAGCGAAGGTGCAAGTGACGGGGCTGCCGCGCGTCACGACCGCGCCGCAAGTCGCCAACCGCCAGGACACGCGGTTCGGGGACCTGGCCTCCCTCTACGGCTTCCAGGTGACGACGGGGGCGGGCGGCCTCAAAGGGCTGCACGTGGGTGACAGCATCGAGGTCAAGCTGGAGTGGCAGGTGACGGGCACCACGTCGACCAACTACAAGGTCTTCGTCCACCTGGCGGATGCGAACGGCCGACCGTACGGACAGCACGACGGGATCCCCGCCGTCGGGGCGAGGCCGACGACCGGCTGGGTGCCAGGCGAGTACGTCGAGGACACGCACGAACTGGCGGTCGGCGCGGACACGCCCCCGGGTCAGTACAGGCTGCTGGTAGGCCTGTACGGGCCTGAGGGCAAGCGCGTACCGGTGTTGTCGTCCGACGGCCAGGAAGCGGGCGACTCGGCCGCGCTATCGGGCATCGTCGTCGAGGTGACGCCGTGAACTTAATCGTCCGCACGCCCACCAGCCGTCTCGGTAGACTCCGCGACCGTCTCCTGGTCGAGCTGGATGACCATCGCCTCGTCGGGACGGCGGTGATTATCGTGCTGTTGGCTGTGTGTGGCCTGGTCGGGGGCTTTGCGCTGGCGATCGCGCCTCTGCCGGTAATCGGCGGTCTGGTCGGGGCGATAGCGCTGTTCGCCATCATCTCGGAACCAAGGGTCGGCCTCTATGGAACCCTGGCAGTGATCACGCTGCTGCCGTTCGGCGTTGTGCCGCTGCCGGTTGGCGGGGTGCAGTTCACTTTTCTCGACATAACACTGACACTAACGCTGGCGCTCTGGCTGGTGAAGAAGGCCTTGTTGCCCGAGGAGAGGCTGGTCGTCACGCCGGCTGGCGCGCTCCTGGTCATCTATCTCGGCATCACTGCGGTGGCGTTTGCCAATGGCCTCGCCTACGGCATTTCCGCCTCCGATGCGAGGCTCTACCTGAAAAGTATCGACAGCGCCTTGTTCTTCTTCACGGTCATCAACCTCGTGCAGGCTCGGCGCGAGGGCGGCTACCTTCTGTTCGCGCTGCTGCTGGGTGCGGCGGCCGCGGGTGCCGTCGGCGTGTTCCTCTATCTGCTGCCCAACGACATGACCATCGCCATACTCTCGAAGTTGGGCCCGTTGGGCTACCCGACGGGACCGGAGGTGCTCCGATTCATCGCCGAGAGTGACCGGCTGCGGGCGGTAGGCACGTCTATCGATCCGAACGTCTTTGGGGCCATGCTGATGGTGGCAGGCGTGTTGGGAGCGACGCAGCTGCCGGCACCCCAGGCCATCGTCGACAAGAGACTACTCTGGCTGCTGCTGCCTCCCATCGGCCTCGCGCTGCTCCTCTCTCTTTCTCGCAGTTCGTGGGTGGGCTTTGCCGCCGGCATAGCCTTCGCCTCCACCGTTCGTTACCGTCGACTCTGGTTGCTCATCCTTCCGGCGGGCCTGCTGCTCCTGTCCGGCGTCATTCCAGGTACCAGCAGTTTCGTAGGCCACCTGCTGACCGGCCTGCGGTTGGAGGACCGGGCGACCTTGATGCGACTTGGCGAGTACAAAGACGCTCTGAGGCTGATTTCGGCCCATCCGTGGCTCGGCGTCGGCTACGGGAATGCGCCGTCCGCGGACCTCTACATCGGGGTGTCGAGCGTGTACCTGCTGCTGGCCGAACACGCCGGCCTCATCGGTCTGGGCAGCTACCTGTCAGCAGTAGGGGCCGTCTTCGGCTATACGCTGCCGGTAATCGGGCGAGGGGTGGATGAGAGGCTGGAGGCGCTCGCTCTCAGTTGTCTTTCGGCGCTGGCGGGAGCGATGGCGGCGGGCTTCCTAGACCATCACTTTGTGAACGTGACGTTTCCGCACGTGGTGGCCCTGTTCTGGCTCTGCGCCGGACTGGCCGTGGTGACGGCCAAGGCGATCAGAGAATCGGCGAATACTGCCCAGAAGGGAATGCGACGACAAGTTGGCAGTTAGAATAGCAATCGACGCCCGTCTAGTCGACTACCAGCAGGCGGGCATAGCCGCGTACACGCGCAGCCTCCTGAACACGGTGCCATTCCTCGAACCCGGCTGGCAGTTCACCGTGCTGCGCAGCCGCAAGAAGAAGGGACGACTGGCCGTTGCCCCTAACCTGGGCGAACGTGCCGTCTGGACGCCACCCCACAACCGGTGGGAGCAGCTGGTGCTGCCGGTCGAGACGTGGCTGGCGCGTCCGCAACTAGTGCACAGCCCCGACTTCGTGCCCTGCTTCCATCGCGCCTGGCGGTCGGTCATCACGGTGCACGACCTGTCATTCATCCGCTATCCGGAGGTGATGACGGCGGATAGCCACCGCTACTACGGGCAGGTGGCCCGGGCCTGCGCCAGCGCCGACCGCATCATCGCCGTATCGCAGAACACGGCCAACGACCTGAGCGAGCTTCTCTCCGTGCCCGCGGAGCGGGTGCGCGTCGTGCACGAGGCGGCAAACCCGATATACCAGCCTCTGGAGGACGCCGAGGCACTTCGCAGGGTGCGCTCCGAGTTCGGCGCGGAGCAAGAATACATCCTGTTCGTGAGCACGATTGAGCCGCGGAAGAATCTGGAGACGCTGCTGCGGGCGATCGCGCGCCTGAAGGCTGCCTCGGGCGAGCGACCGGCGGTGCGCTCTTTCACGCTGTTGGTGGTAGGGCGTCCTGGCTGGCTGTACGAGGGCACGATGCGCCTCGTCGAGGAGCTCGGGCTTACCGATAGCGTGCGGTTCGCGGGCGGGGCGACGATGCAGCAGCTGCTGCTGCTGTACAATGGCGCCGTGGCGCTCGTCTATCCATCGCTGTACGAGGGGTTTGGCCTGCCTCCGTTGGAGGCGATGGCCTGCGGCACGCCCGTCCTCTGTGCCAATACCTCTTCCCTGCCGGAGGTGGTGGGCGACGGTGGGCTGCTGCTGCCTCCCAAGGACGTGGATGCTTGGGCGCAGAGCCTCCTCCGCGTGTTGGAGGACCAGGGTTTGCGCGGCGACCTGCGGCGGCGGGGCCTGGGGAGGGCGAGGCTTTTCTCGTGGCACAAGGCGGCCAAAGAGACGGTCGGCGTGTACAGAGAAGTGCTAGGAGCGGCGCGTTGAAGATTCTCTTCCTAGTTCCCCAGCTGCCGTATCCTCTCCGCAAGGGGGCGGCCATTCGCACCTACTATTTCCTGCGTTGGCTCGCCCACGCGCACAGCGTCTCCATGCTGGCGTTCGCCGAGGACGGAGCGGTGCCAAGCGAGCTACTTGACCTCTGTGCCGAGGTCCGGGTGGTACCGCCGCCGGCACGCAGTCTATCCGACCGCCTACGAGATGTGTTCGCTTCGCCCCTGCCGGACCTGGCGCTCCGCCTGTATTCCGAAGCGTACGAGAGAGAGCTGCTGCGCTGGCTGGCGGAGGAGTCGTTCGACGTCGTGCAGGCCGAGAGCCTGGAGATGGCCCTGCCCTGGCTGCGCGCGCGGGAGAAAGCCGGAGGCGGCAAGCGGCCGTTGGGCGTGTTTGACGACCTCAACGCGGAGTACCTGCTGCAATGGCGCGCGTTCAGGACCGACGCCGGCAACCCCCGCCGCTGGGCGGGCGCCGCCTATTCCGCCATCCAGACGGCGAAGCTGCGGACCTTCGAGCGGCGACTGTGCCGCGACTTCGAGCGGGTGGTCGTCGTTTCGGCGGAGGACGCGGCGGCCCTGCGGGCGCTCCGGGGAGACTTCGAGGCAAGCGTGGTGCCGAACGGGGTCGACTGCGACTACTTCGCCTTCCGGCCGCCGGAATCGGCCGCCGAGGCTTCGCCGCAGGTCGTCTTCACGGGCACCATGGACTTTCGACCGAACGTCGACGCCGTCGTCTGGTTCACCCGCTCCGTGTTCCCCCTCGTCCGCCACGAGCTCTCGGATGCTCGATTCGTCGTCGTCGGCAACAGCCCGGCACCGGCCGTGCGGCAGCTGGCCTCGTTACCGGGCGTGGAAGTCACCGGGCCGGTGCCGGACGTGCGTCCCTACCTCACGGCGAGCGCGGTGTACGCCGTGCCGATGCGGATAGGGGGCGGCGTACGCCTGAAGGTACTGGAGGCGATGGCGGCGGGCATTCCCGTGGTGAGCACCTCGCTCGGCTGCGCGGGGACAACGGCGGAAGCCGGTCGCCACTTCTTGCGGGCCGACCGGGAAGACGACTTCGCGCGGGCCGTGGTCGGCGTCCTCCGCCGCGAGGGGGCGCTGGCGGAGATGGTGCGGGAGGCGCGCGAACTGGTGGAGGCCCGCTATCACTGGGGGCACCTCTGCCCACTGTTGGCGGCGGTGTACGCCGCCGGCAGTGATGAGTAATGAGTGTCTGCGGGTGGTGGCCGGACTAACCGCGGAGGACACAGAGGGCGCAGAGAACAGGTAGGTCTCGT
>JAJZQK010000195.1 GCA_021847625.1 Chloroflexota bacterium | reverse complement strand
TCCAGGCAGCCATCGGCGGATTTCCTGGATGCCCGCTTGCGCGGGCATGACGATCTCTGGGGAGTCCGCCTTCACTAGACTGTCACTCTGTCGGCGAACCATCCCCACGGTGGCAACCCTTGGCACGGTTGATGCAGCGACAGGGGCAATAGAGCGCGAATCGTTACCCTTGAGGGGGATGACCCGGTGCGCGCCTTCCAGCAGCTTGGCGTTGGGAACGACGACTTCACCAGGTGGTTCGTGCAGCGCGTGAAGGAGATTCACGGCCTTGATCTGACCCAGCCGCTGGCAGCGCCTCTACCCGAACTGCTCATCGATACGCAGGCGCGCGGTGTTAGTCAGATGTAAGTCAGACTCAGCGGTGGTAGAACAGACAGCGCCGTGACCCCAGTGGGCGGCTAGGGCAAGAGCATGCGGCAGGAGGGTTTGCCGAAGACAATCCCTCCTGCCGCACGGCCGTTCGCCGACCCCTGCACAAATGGAACCGCCCTGGGCTGGACAGGGCGGTTCGCAGTAGAGAGGCGGGGGACTCCCTGCGGAAGAAGTCCTCACCAGTCGCAACCAATCGCCGCACGATCCATGCCAGCGAGGGCCGGAAGGGTGGGTGACGGGGGAATTTGGCAGGTTGGTCTGCCGGCCATCGGTCCCCGCGGGTGGGCTGGCGGTGCTCGCGCCCGCGCGCCGGGTTGGTCCTTATCTTGCTGTGACAAAGGCGGTTCGATAATTCCCTTGGGGGATGATGGAGAAGGTGGGCATGAACGAAGAGAGAATGACCGCCGAGCAGCACGCGGAGCGCATCGCGGGATTGGTGCGCCAGGCAAAGGACGAGTGCCGGGCCGACATCAGCCGGGTGAGCGATCCCAAGGCCAAGGCGCTCTTCGAGACCTTGGCCGAGGTGCTGGACGGCGCCGCCAAGGCGCTCGACCACTACTCGCAGCACAGCGAGCCCGCCTGGCGACAGTAGCGAAGCGACCGGTCGGAGTTGGTATAGGTTAACCGCAGAGGACGCGGAGAGGAATCGTGTTTCCTCTCCGCGTTTGCGCGTGCCCAGGCATCCATGCGGGCCGTCGCAGGGCAGTCTCAATCGGACGTTGGTGACCGTAGGCTATGAGGAATTCCCGCGGAAGCGGGAATCCATCTGGTGCAATGCTGTGACGGGAAATGGATCCCCGCTTGCGCGGGGATGACAAGAGCGGCTGCTGCGTCGGACTATCCAGTCCGGCCCTATGGAGGAAGACCGCTCAATGGAAGACAGGAACCCTGTTCTCCCCTCCGCGCCCTCAGCGGTGGATAACCCCCATGGTGACAAAGCCCAAGCTGGCATACCAGCCGTGCTTGGGCTATCATGCTCATGAGGGCAGGGTGGGACCTATTCATTACTGAAGGAGGGGATAGATGGGGCGCATTACTTCGACAAGCCTTGGGTTCTTGGTGGGGGCGGTCGGCTCGCTGGTCTGGGTCGGCGGCTGCCTCTTTCGCAGGCAGGTCGCCGCGGAGATCGCCGAGCTGAAGAGCGAAGCGGCGGCGGCGCCGGCAAAGACCTTCCACTACGCCGACCTGGAGGGCCAGCCCGAACCGGTCCAGCGCTATTTCAAATACGCGTTGGCCGACGGCCAGGAAGTGATCCGCTACGCGCGGCTGACGCAGGAGGGGGAGATACGGATGAACCCCCGGCTGCCGTGGCTACGCGTGCAGGCCGAGCAGCATTTCACGACGGCGCGGCCCGGCTTCATCTGGGTAGCCAGGGCCTCGCTCACCCCGGTCCTCTGGTTTGACGGCCGCGATATGTACTTCCGGGGCGAGGGGCACATGCTTATCAAACTCGCCACCGCCGTGCCCGTGGTCGACGCCCAGGGGCCCGAGATGAACGTGAGCGCGCTGCTGCGGTTCCTTTCTGAAGCGCCCTGGTTCCCAACGGCCCTGCTGCCGAGCGATTACCTGTGCTGGGAGGCGATAGACGACCGCTCCGCCCTGGCGATTATCAGCGATGGCGGCACCACCGCCTCGGGGGTGTTCGAGTTTGATGCCGAGGGGCGGATCGTCAAGTTCTCGAGCGAGGAGCGGTACCGGGAGGTCGGCGGCAGGTACGAGCGGGCGAAGTGGTCCACCTACGGTTGGGACTACCACGACCTCGTTCCGGGCGTGAAGATCCCCGTCCAGGCCGACGCCGAGTGGAACCTGCCCGAGGGCGACCTGCCGTATTTCCGGGGCAGGGTCACGGACATCCAGTACATGATCTAGCGTTTACCTACCATGCAGGTGGCACATTGGTCGTTCCCTCGCCCCAAAGGGGGCGAGGGGGCCGGCCGGCAGCCTGCCCTACGTGTCCAAGGACAATCGCCGTTGCAGCCTGTAGGGCAGGGGCTTGTCCCCTGCCGCCGCGTCTTTTCCCTCGCCCCTTTGGGGAGAGGGCAAGGGTGAGGGGAGCCGGCCGAAGGCCGGCATTCGGTAGACTACGAGGGAATACGGACCCTCACCCCAACCCCCTGAAAGGGAGAGGGGGAATCCCACTACGTCTCGCAATCGTTCGGCTCATCCTCCTCAGGCGGGCCGTGCCCGTCAGCGGCTTCACAGAGCTCGGTGAAGTCGCAATAGGCACAGAGCCTGCTCGGCCGGGGAGAGAAGGCCTCCTCGGCCATAATCTCGGCGCGGGCCGCGAGCAGCTCCGCCTCCGTTTCCGCCAGGGCCGCCGCGGTGGGGATGACGCTGTCAAAGCCGGTGCCGTTGAGGTACAGGTAGGACGCCGCCCCTACCGGCTCGACTAGCCCCCCCTTGGCGCGCAGCCGATCGAGCATGAGGGCGTAGATGAGCAGGGGCAGGTCGTCGGCCCGCCGCGCCGACTTGTTCGTCTTGTAGTCGACGACGTGCAGCGAGCCGTCTTCCTGGCGGTCTATGCGGTCGATCCTCCCTTCGACCAGGAAGTCGGGGGTGAGGTAGACCTTGTAGAAGGCCTCGCTGTGGAACGGTTGCGCCGCCACGTCCTGCGTGCGGGCGAACCAGCGTAGCTGCTGCAGCGCCCGTCCGAAGTACTCCTTCTCCTCCGCCTTGTCACTGAAGCCCAGACGGTTGTCTCGCCAGGCCGTCCGCAGCAGGTTCTCCAGGTTCGCGGCCGTGCGGTCGCCGTTGCTCGTCAGGAAGAAGCGGCGCAGGGCGAGGTGGACGTTGTGGCCCATGGTGAGGAAGGGCCAGTACTTGCGGTATTGGCGGTACAGCCCGTCGAGGTAGTGATACTTGTACCGCCGCGGGCACTGGCGAAAGATGGACAGCCTATAGGGCGATAGTCGGAACACCGTCCTTGGCATCTGCCTGGCCCCCCTTTGCCGACAAAGAAAAGCCGCTTCCCCACAGTCCTTGTTACCAATTATACGCCGGTTCGTCTGGAAGGCAACTATAGGCCACGACCTTCCCCCTTGGCGCGGTCGGTGTCCCCGAGCGTGGGCCGGTGGCCTGTTGACTGCCGGCGCCCCTCGCCTTATAGTGCCCCTAAGGGCGGGCGACCCCTGCTAACATGACACATCAACCGGGAGGTGAGGCGATGGGCGAACAGCCGATTGTGGTAGAGACGCGCGACCTCGTCAAAGTCTACGGCGACGGTTCGGAGGTCCACGCCCTGGACGGCGTGAATATGACGGTGCGTTGGGGCGAATTCGCGGCCATCGTCGGCCCCTCCGGGTCGGGCAAGTCCACCCTCCTCAACATGATTGGCGCCCTCGACCGGCCGACGCGGGGTGAGGTGATCATCGGCGGCACGCCGTTGACGAAGGTGCGCGACCTCGACCGCTTCCGCTCGCAGACGGTGGGCTTCATCTTCCAGACCCACAACCTGATCCCGACGCTGACCGCGCGCGAGAACGTGGAGGTGCCGATGTACGAGTCGGCGGGTGGCGCCGGCAAGCGGCGGGCCCGCGCGGCGAGCCTCCTGGAGCTGGTCGGGCTGGGCGACAGGCTCAACGCCCTGCCGAACCAGCTCTCCGGCGGCCAGCGCCAGCGTGTGGCCATCGCTCGGGCCCTGGCCAACAATCCGGCCATCGTCCTCGCCGACGAGCCCACCGGCAACCTCGACTCGAAGACGACGGCGGAGATTCTGGAGCTCCTGTGCGACCTCAACCGCGGGCAGGGGACGACGCTGATCGTCGTCACGCACAACCCCCAGGTCGCCCGCGAGGCGCGGCGGGTGGTCACTATCCGCGATGGGCTGATCCAGCGGGATGTGGCGATCACCAACTGCTTCGCCACCGACCTGCTGGACTGGAAGACCTCCGGTCTGGGGCAGGCCATCTTGCAGGGCCAGAACGTGCCGGAGGAGCTGCAGGGCGTGGCCTCGCAGCTGAAGGATCTGCTGGAGAAGGTCTGATACCGATCATTACGTAGTGGCGGCCCGTCCCCCTGGGCCGCGCCCAGGGACCGAGGTCTGGCCGCCACGGCCGGCAGACAAGGTCCCTGGGGCCGCAGGCCCGAGGGAGACGCCGGCCGCTACGCTGTTGGTGCTGGCATATGGGGTACGTACGCAATCGATCTGAGGGTGAGAAGCCGTGAAGACGCTGGCGGTGCCGTGGCACGAGAGGGGCAGTCTGGACGGCAACGTGGCCTTCGTAGTGGTTGTCATCGCCGCTTACTTCACTACCTTCTTGCAGCACATCCCCTTCGCCGTCTACGAAGTGGCCGGCCTAATCGTGTTGGGCAGCGTCTACTTAGCGATAGGTATCTACGGCTTTGCCTACGGCGAGCGCCGGGGCTCGGCGGCGGCCGCGGCCTATTTCGGCGTGCAGATTGGGCTGGCGGCGGCGATCATGCTCCTCAGCCACGCTTCCGCCGCCGTCTGGCTACTGACGCTGCCCTTGGTCGCCCAGAGCGTTGTGCTGCCGTCGGGCGGCTGGGCGTTCGTCGTCGGCGCGGCGACCGTGGCCATCGTCGTCGTGCCGATTGGCTATCTCGCCGGGTTGGAGGTGGCCTTTCAGGCGCTGGTGGGCTACCTGGCCGGCGTGGTCTTTGTCGTCGTCTTTATGCAACTGGTGGTGGCCGAGCAAAACGCCCGGGCCAAGGTTGAGCGCCTGCTGGCTGAGCTGGACGATGCCAACCGGAAATTGCGCGAGTACAGCGTGCAGGTGGAAGAGCTGGCCATGGCCAGGGAGCGGAACCGCCTGGCCCGCGATATCCACGATGGGCTCGGCCACTATCTGACGGCGGTGAACATGCAGCTGGAGGCCGCCCGGGCGGTGATGGAGATCGACCCCCCGCGGGCGCTGGCGGCGATCGACAAGGCGCAGACGCTAACCAAGGAGGGCCTGGCCGACGTGCGGCGTTCCGTCGCCGCCCTGCGGGCGTCGCCCACCGAGGGGCGGACACTGTCTGAGGCGTTGGGCGCGCTGGTGGAGGAATGCCGAGCGGCGGGCGTCGCGGCGGAACTCGCTGTTACCGGCGAGCCGCGTCCCTTGCCGCCGCCGGTCGAGCTGACCCTCTACCGGACGGCCCAGGAGGGGCTGACGAACGTGCGCAAGCACGCGCGGGCCACGCGGGCGACGCTCACCGTGGATTACCGGGATGGCGCGGTCAGGCTCGTCGTGGAGGACGACGGCGTGGGCGCCGAGAAGGCGGACGGCGGCTTCGGCCTGCTGGGGCTGCGCGAGCGGGTGCACCTGCTGGGCGGCTCGGTGCAGGTTCGCACGGTCCCCGGCCGCGGCTTCACCCTGGAAGTGGAGGTGGCGGGATGAGCCCTATTCGGGTCTTGCTGGTCGACGACCAGGCCCTCTTCCGGGAGGGTCTGCACACGCTGCTGTCCATCCAGCCAGGTCTGGAGGTGGTGGGCGAGGCCGCTAACGGCGAGGAGGCGCTGCGGTTGGTGGCGGAGGTGCATCCGGACGTCGTGCTGATGGACCTGCGCATGCCCGTCCTCGACGGCGTGACGGCCACCCGGCGCCTGCGCGCGGAGGCGCCGAGTTGCCGGGTGATCGTGCTGACGACCTTCGACGACGACGAGTACATCTTCGAGGGCCTACGGGCGGGGGCGGTAGGCTATCTGCTGAAGGACGTGCGCTCGGCGCGGCTGGTGGAGGCGATCCAGGCCGCGGCGCGGGGCGAGTCGTTCCTCGAGCCTTCAGTGGCGGCGAAGGTCGTGGCCGAATTCGCCCGCCTCGCTGAGCGTACTGCCGGCCCCCGGCCCCAGCCGCTCTCCGAGCGCGAGCGGGAGGTGCTGGGCCTGGTGGCGGCCGGCGCCAGCAACAAGGAGATCGCCGCCGCCCTCTACATCACGGAGGGCACGGCCAAGAACCACCTCACCAACATCCTCGGCAAGCTGGGCGTGCGCGACCGCACGCAGGCTGCCCTCAAGGCCAAAGAGCTGGGGCTGATCTAGGTATTCTTCTGAAGGTCGCCGCTCCTGCTAGGACACGTAGGGGCGGCGTTCCGCAACTACTCCAACAAATTCGCTCCCGCCTAGTGGTGGGAGTGGCAGGAACGGCCGAACGGGCGAATTGGCTGTAGCGCGGGGGCTCGTCTCCCGCGGTCCGGTCGCCCTGACAGACGGACAAGGTGCCTCCGGGGGTATGGCAGGCTACGCCGCGGGGGATAAACCCCCGCGCTACG
>JAJZQK010000194.1 GCA_021847625.1 Chloroflexota bacterium | reverse complement strand
CCAGATCTGGGTCGAGAACAGCTCCAGCTCGCTGGCGTCGCGCGACAGGTTTAGCAGCTTGAAGCGGAAGGTGCCCCGCATCTCGCCCTCGGGAAGCATGCCCTCGCGGGTCCGCTGGGCGAGGGTGGCGCGGATCTGGATGTCCTGCTTCTCCTTGCGCCCGAAGGACTTGATCTTGTCGAACTCGGCCTGACGGCGGGCGACCTCTTCCAGGTCGGGCGTCATAGAGAAGGTATCGGTGACCCACTCGGACCACTGGCCCATGCGCATGGTGGCGATAGGCTTGCTGGCGTCCTTCTCCTTGAACACCATCGCCGTGTCGTAGCCGGAGCCCTTGGTGCGGGCGACGAGCATATAGTAATAGTGTTCGGCCCCCCCGAACAGGGCCATGGTGAGCGTGGCTTCGCGCGCCTCCCATTGCGAGTCCAGGTTGGCCCAGCCCTCGGCCGGCTTCAGGTGGATGCGGTCGGTCATCGGCAGTTCCTCGGTCGTGTGCAGGAGGACGCCGCCCAGCTCGAAGTAGTTGACGACGCCCGGCCCGCAGCCCTCGATCTGGATGCCGTTGTGAACCGGCGGCCAGGAGACCTCCCACTTGATGAGGATGGGCTTCTTGCCGGCCCTCTCGGCCGCCTGCCAGATGTACTCGGCCTTGCACCTGCGGGTGTCGATGCCCAGGTGGGTCTTATCCAGACTCTCCTCGGGCTCGTGCGGCAGGTAGAAGTCGGTGATGCCGTGGGTCCCCGGCCAGGCGCCGGTGGTGATGGTGGTCCAGTTGGGCGGGGTGATGGTGGGCAGGGGCTCGATGATCTCCTTGAAGACTCCCTTCTCCATCATCTTCTGGAAGTTGGGGAGCTTCCCTTCCTTCACGAAGCGCTTGATGAGTTCGGGCTGTCCACCGTCGATGCCCAGTACGATTACTTTCTTGGCTTCTTTCGCTTCAGTCATCGTCTTTCCTTCCTTGCGGCAATCGCGGATGGAGGCTAGGTCGCCTCGACAATGCGGATTGTGTGCGTGAGCGCGGCCGTCTGGCAGATTACAGCTTTGGCGGCACAGTATTTGTCCTCGGTCAGGGCGAGGGCCCGCTTGACCGAAACCTCGGAGACCTTGTGGCCGGTGATCGTGTGTTCGAGAACGATCGTCCTGTAAACGGTAGGGGGTTGTTCGGCACGCTCGCCGGTGAGGTGAATCTCGTAGCCGGTCACGTCCTCGCGCATGCGCCGGAGGATGTTCAGCATGGAGCCGCCGAGGCAGCCGCCGAGGCTGAGCAGCATCAGCTCCATCGCCCGGAAGCCGGCGTCTTCGCCCCCGTGGTCGGGCGACCCATCGATGGAGAGGGTGTAGCCGGAGCCCGCTTCCCCCTGCCAGCGGACCTTCTCTTGCAGCGTGACCTTGGCGGTCATCGTGGACATGGTCGTCTCCTGTGAGCCAATGAGTCGGGCCAGGACCTCGCCACACTACCCGGCCCATTAGTGAACTCGGCCGAGGCCGGCCAGAAAGCTCAGCATCGCAGCACGGCATCCCCCTGACCGGACCGCGGGGGACGAGCCGCCGTGCTGCAGGCTGCTAGCATAAGCATGGGCCGGCAAAGGACGGCCAACAAACAAAACGGGGGCGCTTGCCGCCCCCCCTCGAGTCAACGCGATACGGAACCACGCCCCTGGTCCCCGCGTTCTACGCGGGGACCAGGGGTCGGATTGGTGCGCTAGAGGCTACGCCTAGGCGTCCTCGAGCTCGGGCCGCGGGTTCAGGTCGTACTCGACGGCAATGCCCCTATACATGACCCGCCAGCGGTCGCGCTCCTTCTCGGCCTTGCGCTGGAGGTGGAGGCGCAGGTCGGGGTCGACCAGGGCCTCGTAGAGGATGGCGCCCTCGGCGTTGCGCGGCATCGGGATGCCGAGCAGGTAGGCGATGGTCGGGGAGACCGAGGTCAGGTAGGCCATGCCGTCCAGATGGACGCCCTCCTTGACGTTCGGCCCCGCTAGGAAGAAGATCGAGTGCATGTCCACTTCCTTGACCCTGGACGTGGGCAGCTCGTGACCGTGCTCCAGGTCGGCCTCGGGGCGCAGGGCGTAGACGACGTCGCCGACCCTGTCGCCGTAGAGACCGATCAGCTCGGCCTCGTGCTTCTTGAAGACCACCGTGTAGGCGTGCTTGCCGCTCTTCGGGTGGATGGCCCCACGGAGCGCCTCGACGATCTCCTCCTGGACGTTCTCGTAGTCCTCGGGCTCGACGATGCCGTGCGGGTCGCGTCCCTTCAGGTTCACGTAGACATAGATGGTGCGCTGCGGATAGGCCTTGGTCTTGGACCAGTCCACGACCCGCCTGCCGTTCTCGTCCTTGAACACGAGCAGTCCGGCGTCCTCGAGGACCTTGCGCGTGTCGAGGTAGCCCCACGGCGAGGGGGTGCCGGAGTGGTCGGAGACGATGCCGACCAGGGTGTCGTCGTCGGCCAGCGACATCAGCTCACCCAGCATGCGGTCGATGGACTGGTAGTGCCGGGTCAGCCAGGAGGTAGCATTCCTGATCTGGGCCTCGGAGGCGATATCGGGGTCGAACTGCTGCATATAGAAGTGGTTGATGTAGTCGCCGCAGTGCGTCTCCACGTAGAGCAGGTCCCACTCCCGGGTGGAGGTGAGGTACTTGGCGGCCTTGGCCAGCCACTGGTGCTGGTAGTCTTGCAGTTCGTAGTAGGTGCGCTCGTCGATCCACTCGTAGTGCAGGGCGTCGCGGGCGGGGTTGGTGAAGAAGGGCCCGACGTTCTCGAAGAGCTCCTCGCCCAGCTCCAGGGGCTGGGTGTAGCCGGAGATGGGCCAGATCTGGGTCGAGAACAGCTCCAGCTCGCTGGCGTCGCGCGACAGGTTTAGCAGCTTGAAGCGGAACGACGCCTTCGCCTTGCCCTTGGGCATCAAGCCCTCGCGGGCGCGCTGCGCCATTGTCAGGCGTGACTGGGTATCCTGGCCTTCCTTCAGGGCATAGCCCTTGACCTTGGCGCGCTCGGCCTCACGGGCGGCGAGCTTCTCGGCATCCGGGGTCATGTCGAGCGTGTCGACGACCCACTCCGACCACTAGCCCATGCGCATGGTGGCAATGGGCTTGGCGGCATCCTTACCGGAGAAGACCATCACCGTGTCGTAGCCGGAGCCACGCGCCTTGGTGACGAGCATCTGGTACTCCTGCTCGGCGCCGCCGTGCAGGGCGATGATGACCTCGCCTTCCAGAGCCTCCCACTTGGGGTCGAGGTTTTGCCACCCCTCGGCCGGCTTGAGGTGGATGCGGTTGGTCATCGGCAGATCTTCGACGGTGTGCAGGCGCACGGGGCCCAACTCGAAGTAGTTGACGACGCCCGGGCCGCAGCCCTCGATCTGGATGCCGTTGTGAACCGGCGGCCAGGAGACTTCCCACTTGACGAGGATGGGCTTCTTGCCGGCCCGTTCGGCGGCCTGCCAGATGTACTCGGCCTTGCAGCGGCGGGTGTTGAAGCCGTGCTGAATCTGGTCGAGCTCTTCACCGGGCTCCTGCGGCAGATAGAAGTCGGTGATGCCGTGGGTCCCCGGCCAGGCGCCGGTGGTGATGGTCGTCCAGTTGGGCGGGGTGATAGTGGGCAGCGGCTCGATGATCTCCTTGAAGACGCCCTTCTCCATCATCTTCTGGAAGTTGGGGAGCTTCCCCTCCTTCACGAAGCGCTTGATGAGGGCGGGGGAGCCCCCATCGATGCCCAGCATGATTACTTTCTTGGCTTCCTTCGCTTCAGCCATCGTTTCTCCTTCGGTATTCAAATATTTGCAGAGAGTAGCCAGATAGCGCCACGGCTAGCCGGCTTCTACAATGCGGAAGCTGTTGGTGAGTTTCGCCGTCTTCGAGAACATCGCCGAGGCGGAGCAGTACTTGTTCTCGGCCAAAGAGAGCGCCCGCTTGACATTCGCCTCGGAGACATCGTGGCCGGTGATCGTGTGCTCAAGTTTGACCGAGGTGTAGACGGTCGGCGGGTCGTCGGCACGCTCGCCGTTCGCCTTGAGCTCGTAGCCCGTGATGTCCTCGCGCATGCGGGTGAGGATCATCAACATGTCGTAGGCCATGCAGCCTCCGAGGGCGACGAGCATCAGCTCCATCGGGCGGAAGCCAGCGTTCTCGCCGCCTGCCTCGACCGGGCCGTCGATGATGACAGAATGGCCGGAGCCCGACTCCGCCTTCCAGCGGACGTTCTCCTGCAGGGTAACAACAGCCGTATTCGTGGACATCGTATTCCCTCTCGAATTGGCGCCACCCGCTTCAGGGAGGGTAGCGCCAATAATCATCTCTCTAGCACATCGGCGTGGCGCCACCGCTGCGGCGCAGACGCTCGTAATTGCGACGGCAGGACTGTAGCTCGAGGATCTTGGCGTTCGGATCCTCCAGGGCCTGGTAGATGATGCCGCCCTCGCACTCGGCCGGGACAGGTGTCTCCGCTAGGTAGCAGACCGTCGGGGCGACGTCGGCCAGCTCGACCGGCCGCTCGACGACGGCGCCACGCCGGATGCCCGGGCCGTCCAAGACGACGAGACCGTCGCCCTCACCGCTCGGGATGACGACGAACACACGCATCGTCTCGAAATCGGCGGCGTCGAACACCTTGCCCAGATTCTCGTCTACCTCCTGTAGCTGGACGGCGCTGGACTGGACGCGCGCGAAGGCGACGTCCCAGTCGGGGCTGCTGAGCAGGTACGAGCCCAACTGGTCGAAGTAGGCGGCGTCCTGGCTGGCCGGCTTGGTCAGCTCCTCGGGGTGGTCCTCGCTGTACTCGGGGGCCATCGAGGCGGGATAGTTGAGCAGCAAGCCCCTCTTGCTGGCCTGCTCAGCCGCTTGCCAAACGTACTGGGCTTTGCTTTCTTCGTCCTTGCTCACGCCGTGGGTCGCCGGGTGGGCGCCGGTGGCGAGGGTCGCGAGGCTGGCGGCCGGCGACGGCTCGACGGCGACGCCGGTAACGGTCGCGCCGGTGCCCATTAGGCCCTGCAGGTTCGGCATCTTGCCCGAGCGAGCCAGCTCGTATACCTCACTGCCGCTGGCACCTTCCAGTGCCACGACGATTACCTTCTTGATTTCCTCTGGCATTCCTCTCTCCTTTCTTGCGGTTATTCTAGCTTGGTAAACGCTGAATCCGAATGGGGGGCGGGCCTGCTCCAGGCCCCCTCCCATCGATCTAACCTACACGTGCCGAGCAATTGCCCCCGCCTTGGCGGGCTCAGCTGTCCCCCCGAGGCGCAATTTGGCGCAATGGTTCCAACCCGAGGGGACACTCGGACGACTGCCACCCACATTCTACCATACTGGCGGCAGAGACCCTAGGCCCCTTCGCCGCGGCAGACGGGGGGCCGGACCGCGGGGGACAAGCCCCCCGCGCTACAATCGGCAGCCTCTCACAGGGGGAGGTAGCCACCGGCCGCCCACTATTCGTTCAGAGCGAAGCAGGCGGCCGGGTCGATCCTCAGCCCGACCTTGTCGCCCTCGCCGAAGCCGAGCGTGTTGGCGGCCTGGATCCGCAGCTCCCTGCCGGCCTTCTCGACCCGATAGTCAGTGAAGTTGCCCAGGAACGTGAGCTGGGTGACGGTCCCCACGGACGAGGCCTCGTCTTCCTGGGCGCGGCTGGGCGGGACGAGCGAGATATCCTCGGGCCTGGCGACGAGCGTCACTGTGGTGTTCGGCTGCACGCCCTCGGCCACTGTCGCCGTGACGAGCCAGTCGTCGGCCACCCGCACCAAGGCCTGCCCGCTGCTGTCGCGCCTTTCCACGGTGCCCGGCAGCAGATTCACCAGGCCCATGAAGTCGGCCACCAGTTTGTTCGCCGGCCGCCTGTAGACATCGCTCGGCGGCGCGTACTGCTGCACCTTGCCGTGCTGAATGACGGCGACGCGGTCCGACATCGCCATCGCCTCGGCCTGGTCGTGCGTCACGTATACAAACGTGATGCCCGTGCGCCGCTGCAGTTCCTTCAGCGAGAAGCGCATCTGCTCGCGCAACTTCGCATCCAGGTTGCTCAGAGGCTCGTCCAGGAGCAAGATCGTCGGCTCCACGACCAGGGCCCGGGCGAGGGCCACGCGCTGCTGCTGGCCGCCGCTGAGCTGGGCCGGGTAGCGGTCGCCCAGGCCGGCCAGGCCCACGAGCTCCAGCCCGGTCTCCACGCGAGCCTTGATCTGCTTGCGATCGATCTTCTGCATTTCCAGCCCGAAGGCCACGTTCTGAAAGACGTTCATATGCGGCCACACGGCGTAGTTCTGGAACACCATACCCATGTGCCGCTTCTCCGGCGGCAACATCCAGTCCCCGGTGGAGATGACCTGGCCGCCCACGCGGATCTCTCCCGCATCAGGCTGGAGGAAGCCCGCGAGCATACGTAGGGTCGTGGTTTTGCCGCAACCGCTGGGCCCCAGCAGGGTGACGAACTCCTTGTCGAATATCTCTAGATTGACGTTGTCGACCACCAGGTTGGTGCCAAACCTCTTGGTGACGTTTACAATCTCAATGCCTGCCATTCACCATTTCCTCCCGATATCTTCTCCGTCCGCCTGTGCCCGAAACGTGCTCACCTAGCATGTCGCACTTGCTCCTAGC
>JAJZQK010000193.1 GCA_021847625.1 Chloroflexota bacterium | reverse complement strand
CGGGACGATGGTCACCCTGCGCTGGGCCCGGATGTACGATTTGCTGGACAAGCTGATGAACGTTGTGCTGCCGCGCATCCGTGACTTCCACGGTGTGTCGCCCAAATCCTTCGACGGGCGAGGCAACTATAGCCTGGGTCTGCAGGAGCAGATCGTCTTCCCAGAGATCGAGTACGACAAAGTCGACAAGATCCGCGGCCTGGAGGTGACGGTCGTCACCACCGCCAGGAACGATGATGAGGCTCGCAGGCTTCTGCAGTTGCTGGGTATGCCTTTCCAGAGAAGCTAGGAGGAACAATTGGCAAAAAAGTCTATGATCGCCAAGTCGCTTAGGAAGCCGAAGTACGCCGTGCGGCAGCACAACCGCTGCAAGCTGTGCGGCCGACCGCGCGCATACATCCGGAAGTTCGGCCTCTGCCGCATCTGCTTCCGCGAGCATGCGCTGAAGGGCGAAATCCCGGGCGTGGTCAAGGCCAGTTGGTGATCGCAAGGAGGATGGCTAGGTGAACCTCACAGACCCCATTGCGGACATGCTGACGCGCATCCGCAACGCGATACAGGCTCGCCACGATCAGGTGTACGTGCCCGCTTCGCGGATCAAGCTGGCGATAGCCAGGATTCTCAAGGAAGAGGGCTATATTAGGGATTTCGAGGTGACCCGGGACGGTCCCCGGCGCATCATCCGCATCTGGTTGAAGTATGCGGACCAGAAGCAACCCGTGCTGACCGGATTGCGGCGGGTGAGCAGGCCTGGCAAGCGGGTGTACTCGGGGAGCGAAACGCTACCGCGGGTGCTGGGCGGGCTCGGCGTGGCCGTCGTCTCCACTCCGGCGGGCGTGATGACAGCTCAGCAAGCACGAAAACGCCGCATTGGCGGTGAGGTTCTCTGCTTCATCTGGTAAAATAGCAGCTTGCTGCCGTCGCATGGATATGGAATGGAGGAAGGTCCGTGTCTAGGATAGGAAAAGCACCCATCCCGGTGCCGAAAGGCGTCGAGGTGGATATTGGCAAAGATAATCTGGTAAAAATCAAGGGTCCCAAGGGCGAATTGTCGAGGAAGTTCCACCCTGCGATGAGTATCGAGCAGCGTGACGGCAATCTTGTGGTGGAGCGTCCCAGCGATCTGAACACGTATCGCGCCCTGCATGGCCTCACCCGTTCGCTCTTGGCCAACATGGTCACAGGCGTCACGGTCGGCTTCCAGCGTAAGCTGGAGCTCAACGGGGTGGGCTATCGTGTGCAGAAGCAGGGTAATCGCCTGATGATGCAGTTGGGCTTCTCTCACCCCATCGAGATTGTGCCCCCCGCGGGGGTGGATGTCACCGATGTGGAGACCTTCACGCCCACGATGGCTAACCAGTGGCTGTCGGCCCGGTTTGCCGTGCAGGGCATAGATAAAGAGCAGGTCGGCCAGATGGCGGCCATCATCCGTCGCCTCCGCCGGCCGGATCCCTACAAGGGCAAGGGCGTTCGCTATGCCGGCGAACACATTCGCCGCAAGGCCGGCAAGGCAGCCGGTAAGGGCAAAGGTAGGTAGGAGATATGGCGAGGGTATCGACTCCCCGCGAGCAGCGCCTGCGGCGCCATAAGCGGGTGCGAAAGCACGTGTATGGCACGCCCGAGAGGCCGCGCTTGGCGGTGTTCCGCAGTCTGCAGCACGTCTATGCCCAGGTGATAGACGATACCGCCGGCGTAACCCTGGCGGCCGCTTCGACGCTGGACCCGGCCGTGCGGGAGCAGCTGGACGGGAAGACCAAGAGCGCGGAAGCTCAGCTGGTTGGCGAGTTGGTCGCCAAACGGGCGCGAGAGCACGGTATCGAGCAAGTCGTTTTCGACCGTGGTGGTTACCAGTACCACGGACGGGTCAAGGCCCTGGCCGATGCGGCACGCGAGGCCGGTCTGTCGTTCTAGAAAGACTAAGGAAGCACACGTGGTTGGAGGAACGAATGGCGAAAATTGACCCGTCCCAACTGAATCTTGAGGAACGCGTCGTCTATATTAACCGGGTGGCCAAGGTAGTCAAGGGTGGCCGCCGGTTCAGCTTCAGCGCGTTGGTGGTTGTGGGCGACGGCGGCGGGCACGTGGGCATCGGCCTGGGGAAGGCCAACGAGGTGCCGGACGCGATTCGCAAGGGCGCCGACTCGGCGAAGAAGAGCCTCATCGAGGTGCCGATGCTCAACAGCACCATCCCGCACGAGGTGACCGAGGAGTTCGGCGCCGCGAGGGTGCTGCTCAAGCCGGCGTCGCCCGGTACCGGCGTCATCGCCGGCGGCGCGGTGCGCGCCGTCGTCGAGCTGGCCGGTATCAAGGATATCTTGACCAAGTCGTTGGGCAGCGCCAACAAGATCAACGTGGCCCACGCCACGCTGCGGGGTCTGGAAGTACTGCGCCGGCCGGCGGAAGAGGTAGCCCGGCGGGGCAAGGAGTTGCCGGCAAGGTTCGCCGTGACGGTGCCCAGCGAGCCGGCCCCGGTGCTGGCCGCGGCTCCGCGCCAACGCCCCTACGAGCAGGGCGGCGGCCGCCAGCAGCGTCCCTACGAGCAGGGCGGCAGCCGCGGCGGCAGGGGCCAGGGCGGTCGGGGCGGCCCCGGCAGGAGCTACGGCCCGAGCGGGGGACGGCGCGGTGGGCCCGGCCAGCAAGGCCAGGGGCAGCCGCGGGGAGGTAGATCTGAGTAATGGGCAAACTACGCATTACGCAGGTGCGCAGCGGCATCGGCCATATACAGAATCAGAGGGAGACCCTGCGCTCGTTGGGGCTGCGCCGCATGCATATGACGGTGGAACACCAAGACAACCCGACCATTCGCGGCATGGTGAACACGGTTGCTCACCTTGTCCGGGTGGAAAAGGTCGAGGAGTAGATCGATGAAGTTGCACGAGCTAAGGCCGGCCGATGGTTCCCGGCGGCAGCGGCGACGCGTGGGGCGCGGCACGGGGTCCGGACGCGGTACGACGGCCGGGCGCGGCACCAAGGGCCAGAAGGCTCGTTCCGGTGGCCAGATCAACCCGCGCTTCGAAGGCGGGCAGCTCCCGTTGGTGCTGAGGCTGCCGCAAAAGCGAGGTTTTACCAATATCCATAGGGTGGAGTACGCCGAGGTCAACCTGCGCGACCTCGACCGTTTCGAGGCCGGCACGGCAGTGGGCCCGGAGGCCTTCTACACGACCGGGATAATCAAGAAGGGGCAAGCCCCCGTGAAGGTGCTGGGCCACGGCGGCATCGACCGCGCCCTCACCGTTAGCGCGCACAAGTTCTCCGCCAGCGCTCGCGCGAAGATCGAGGCAGCCGGCGGCAAGGCCGTCGTGATCGGCGCCGAGGGCGAGGCCACCCAGGAGGCATAGACGCATGTCGTTACTGCAGGCAATGCTGAACGCTTTCCGCCTGCCGGACTTACGGCGGAAGCTGATCTTCACCTTCGTGATGCTGGTCATCTTCCGCTTCCTAGCGCACGTACCGATACCCGGGGTAAACCTGCAGCAGCTGCAGCAGCTGTTCCAGAACAGCCAGCTCCTCGGATTGCTGGACCTGTTCTCGGGCGGCGCGCTGAGAAACCTGTCGATCGCGGCCATGGGCGTGTATCCCTACATCACCGCGACGATCATTATGCAGCTGCTGACGCCTGTCATCCCCCAGCTGCAGGAGATGCAGAAGGAAGGGGACGCCGGGCGGCGGCGGGTTAACCAGATCACCCACTGGCTGATGGTGCCGTTGGCGGCCCTGCAGGGTTATACGGCGCTTGTTCTGCTCCAGTCGCAGGGTATCGTGTCGAACGTCGAGTTGGTCGGTCCGAACATGCTGGCCACCTGGGCGGGCATCATATCGATGGTCGCCGGGACCGTTGTCCTCGTCTGGATCGGCGAGCTGATCACCGAGAACGGCATTGGCAACGGCGTGTCGATCATCATCTTCGGCGGCATCGTGGCTAACTTGCCACAGATGCTCGGCCAATCGCTCGTCGGCGGGGATTTCCTCGCCCTGATCATGTTCGGTCTGGTCGGTCTGGTGACGGTGGCGGCGATCGTCGTCGTGCAGGAGGCACAGCGTCGCATTCCCGTGCAGTATGCCAAGCGCATTCGCGGCAACCGCATGTATGGCGGGCAGAGTACGCACATCCCTCTGCGCGTCAACTCGGCCGGCATGATCCCGATCATCTTCGCGATGTCGATCATGCTGCTGCCGGCGATGATAACCAGGTTCTTCGTCAACTCGGATATCAGCTGGGTGGCTAACGCGGCGAACTGGCTCAATCTGGCCCTGGGCGTCGACAGCCCCCTATACTGGTTCCTGTACTTCTGGCTGGTGGTGGGCTTCACCTTCTTCTACACGATGGTGA
The DNA here is from genome assembly GCA_021847625.1 of Chloroflexota bacterium. The sequence continues at coordinate 2,262 of JAJZQK010000193.1, read as the reverse complement.
TCTTCCAGCAGCAGAATCTCGCCGAGAACCTGCAGCGGTACGGCGGCTTCATCCCGGGCATCAGGCCGGGACGGCCGACGACGGAGTACCTGAACAAGGTGCTGTATCGCATCACCTGGCTCGGGGCCCTCTTCTTGGGCGTGGTCGCGGTGCTGCCCTTCCTGGTGAAGGGGGTCAACGCGTCGCTGGTCGTCAGCAGCACCGGCCTGCTCATCGTGGTGGGCGTCGTGCTCGACACGATGAAACAGCTGGAGGCCCAGCTGATGATGCGCCATTACGAGGGCTTCATCAAGTAGCGGCCGGGCGAGTATCTTTCGCGAGGGGTAGGGAATAGTGTTTGTAGTGCTACTGGGCGCGCCCGGCGCGGGCAAGGGTACGCAGGCAAAGGTGCTCTCTGAGCGGCTGAAACTGCCGCACGTGGCCTCGGGCGACCTGTTCCGGGCGGCGCTGGCCAACGACACCAGGCTGGGCCGCCTTGCCAGGCCGTACATGGAGAGCGGGCAGCTGGTGCCCGACGAGATCACGACCGAGATGGTGGTGGAGAGGCTCTTGGAGCCGGATTGCGCCCAGGGCGCTATCCTCGACGGCTATCCGCGGACGGTCGAGCAGGCTCGCTCGCTGGACGTCGCCCTCGGGGAGCAGGGGCTGGCGGTGGACAGGGTGGTCTACATCAACGTCCCCTCGGAGGAGTTGACGCGCCGCCTCACCGGGCGCTGGATCTGCCGCCAGTGCCAGACACCTTACCACGAGGTCGAGCGGCCGCCTAAGGTGGCGGGCGTGTGCGACGTCTGCGGCGGCGAGCTCTACCAGCGGACCGACGACACGGCGGAGACGGTGCAGCGCAGGCTGCGGGTCTACTTCCAGCAGACGGCGCCCTTGATTGGCTACTATCGGGAGAAGGGTATCCTCCTGGAGGTGAACGGCCAGCAGGGCATTCAGGCAGTCACGGACGACGTTCTCAAGGTGCTAGGGATCTCTTGATAGCCAAGAGGTCCCACGGCGCTTGTCTGGCGTCGGCGGACGAAGGAAGACGGAAGTGGCAATCGTAATCAAGTCCGAAGAGGAACTGGGAGTGATGCGCGACGCGGGTCGCGTCGTCGTCACCACGCTGGAGGCGCTGCGTCGCGAGGTGAAGCCGGGCGTCAGCACGGGCCACCTCGACGCGCTCGCGCGCAGCATGGCGGAGAGCCAGGGGGCTACGCCGTCGTTTCTGGGTTACAGCGGCTTCCCGGCCTCCCTGTGCGCCTCTATCAACGACGAGGTGGTGCACGGCATCCCCAGTCCGCAGCGCATCCTGCGCGAGGGCGACATCATCAGTCTTGACTTCGGCGTCATTTACAGGGGCCTGCAGGGCGATGCCGCTATCACCGTGGCCGTTGGCCGGGTGAGCGAAACGGCCCGCAAGCTCATCGAGGTGACCGAGCGTGCTCTGTACGAGGGCATTGAACGGGCGCTGGCCGGCAACCGCCTCAGCGACATCTCGGCGGCTATTCAGCGCTACGTCGAGGGGCAAGGCTTCGCGGTAGTGAGGCAGTACGTGGGCCACGGCATCGGCCGGGCGATGCACGAAGAGCCGCAGATTCCAAACTTCGGGCCCGCCGGTCGCGGGCCGCTGCTGAAGCCAGGCATGGTCCTGGCCCTGGAGCCGATGGTCAACGTCGGCACCTTTGAGACGAAGGTTCTGGACGATAACTGGACCGTGGTCACCACGGACGGCAGCCTCTCCGCCCACTTCGAGCACACGGTAGCGGTGACGGCGGAAGGCCCGCAGATCCTGACGATGCCGTGATTTTTGACAAAGGTCTAGGCCGGACGTTATAATTATTGGTCGGCCGTTGCCAGTGGAACAGCCGACTTGTTGTTTTATTTCAGGGAGAACGCGATTATGAAGGTACGAGCTTCGGTGAAGCCTCGCTGCGAGAAGTGCAAGGTCATTAAGCGAGGCGGGACGGTTTACATCATTTGCCAGAATCCCAAGCACAAGCAGCGGCAAGGCTAAACGGGGGTAGCGAGTGGCGAGAATAGCAGGAGTCGACATTCCACGAGACAAGCGGGTGGACATCGCGTTGCGCTACATCTATGGCATCGGCCCGACCGTGGCCAGCCAGATCATCGGACGTACGCGCATCAACCCGGGGACCCGCGTGCGCGATCTGACCGAGGAAGAGATCATCCGCCTGCGCGAGATCATCGACCGCGAGTACAAGGTCGAGGGCGATCTGCGGCGCGAAGTGAACCTGAACATCAAGCGGCTGATCGAGA
>JAJZQK010000192.1 GCA_021847625.1 Chloroflexota bacterium | reverse complement strand
AGGCCAAGCAGCGCGCCTGGCTCTTTGCCGGCACTTGAGGCCTTCTGCCACTTGACTCGGACATTATCGCTGAGCAGTTAGCGGACATTATCCCTGAGCAATAACAGGGCGGAGAAGGCGGCGACGGCCGCTGGCGCGGGAGGGACCGTGATTACCTCGCCTTGGACAACATCATCTCCCTTCTTCGCACCCAGTCCCCCGATCTCGTCAGCTTGCAGGAAATCGCCGTCATTGGCCGAGACGGCCGGGCCGCCGACCAGGTAGCCCACATCGCTTCCGCCCTCGGCATGTATCACGCCTTCGCGCCCGTGGAAGGCACCTCGCTCTTTCACGAGAATGAACGCGCCGGTCGTGATTTCTGGGGCAACGCGGTCCTCAGCCGCTTCCCGATCCTCGACTCTCAGACCCACGAGTTCGCCGCCGGGCGCCCCCACGACAGCCGTAGCCTGGCCGTCACCCGCGTTCTCGTCGGTCAGCAGGTTCTTACCTTCGCCTCCGTTCATCTTTCCTACATCTGGCGCACCACCTTCGCCCAAGCCCAGGAATTGGCCGCTCTCGCCGCGCGGACAGAGGGACCCTTCATCGTGGCCGGCGACTTCAACGCCTCGGCGGGGTCGGCGGAACTGTCGCCCATCTACACGGTGCTCCGCGACGCCTTCTCCACGACGGGGAAGGTCTTCAGCCATCCCTGCCGCCTCAGTTTCCCGGACGGTCCCCGCCGCGAGCGGGATCTCGACCACATCTTCCATTCGCCCCACGTCAGCGTAGCGGGCTGCGCGGTGTGCGTCGACGAGACAAGAACCTCGGACCACAATCCGGTCGTCGCCGAGGTCCTGCTGCCCTTGCCGGCCGCCAAGACAGCTTTCGATCTGGAGGTACTGGCCGACGACCTCTTCGCCTAGGAGGCGGCCAGAAGAGTGCTTGTGCGGGACCGTCCAAGCCCCTATAATGGGACCATGCCGTCCACGTCTGAATGTGGCACGGAGAGAATAGGACGGACCAACATGCGGTCGTTCGACAGGCAAAGGGGGACTTGAGGGTGTTTCTTGGCGTCCACCATATCGGCTACTACGTGGATAACCTCGAGGAGACTGTCAAACAATACGTCGGCCTCTATGGCGGCGAGGTGGAGATGCGCGGGCGTACACCGGCGACGAACTGCAACGTCGCCTTTGTGAAGACCGGTGCGACCAGGGTCGAGCTGATGGAGCCGGACGATAAGTCGCTGCTGGGCGGCAGCAAGAGCCAGGTCCTGCACCACGTGGGCTACGAGGTGGCCGACATCCAGAAGGCGATCGAGGAGCTGAGCGCGCGCGGGGCGAAGTTCCAGGCGCCGTTCAAGAACCAGGCCGGCTGGACCATCGCTTACTTCGACGGCGGCGACTGGCTAGGCACCAAGCAGCACCTGCTGCAATCGTAGCCGCACCAGGACAGAGTGCGCCGCCGCTCGGATGCCTACCATGGCCATCCGGGGGCGGCCAACGGAATAGAAAGCGGCTCGATTCGGCTGTGGGCGCTGCCCGAGGTTACCGCTGGCACCGCCAGAAGGGGGAGGTGTAACTGCACCTTCCCCATTTTACTTCCGTGAGAGGTAAGAAGGGCCATGCAAGTGAGCATAAGCGGTTGGCAATACCTTCAGGACGGCGACCTTCTCGGGTCCGACCCCGCGGCGGCCGATATCCTCCGTTGCGAGGAGCTGCGCCAAGGCGACAAGCTAATCATGATTCCCTCGGAGAGCCTGGCCCCCCGCGCGGTGCAGGAGGCCCTGGGCTCGGTCTTCACAAACCTCTACGCCGAGGGCTACCCCTCTCCCCGAATGGCGCTGCATGACGAAGCCGAGCTCGCCGACTGCGAGCTGCAGCAGGCCATGCACCGGCGCTTCGCCGACAGACGCTTCTACCGAGGCACGGAGTTCGCCAACCTGGTCGAGTCGCTCGCCCAGCGCCGGGTCGCCCACCTGTTCGCAACGGACGGCAATCCCGACCACGGGGTCTCGGTGCCCCCCGAGCGGATCCACGCCAACGTGCAGGCCCTGTCGGGTGCCGCCGCCAATAACGCCGTCTACAGCGCCTGCCTGGAACCAGGCGATACCATCCTCGGCATGTCCCTCTCCCACGGCGGCCACCTGACACACGGCAGCCCGTACAACAGGTCGGGACGGTACTATAACGCGGTCTCCTACGGCGTTTCCGAGCGCACCGGCAAGCTCGACTACGACGAGGTCGAGCGGATGGCGCTTGCCCACAAACCCAAGCTGATCGTCGCCGGCGCCAGCGCCTATCCTTGGGACATCGACTGGCGGCGCCTGCGCGAGGTTGCCGATCGCGTGCCGGGGCGGGCCCTCCTTCTGGCCGACATCGCCCACCCCGCCGGACTGGTGGTGGCCGGGCTCTTCCCTAATCCCATCGGCTACGCCGATGTCGTCACCTTCACGACCCACAAGACAATGATCGGCCCCCGGGGGGCCGTGATCCTCAGCACGGACGAGGAGTTGGCGCGAAACATCGACCGAGCGGTGTTCCCGGGCGAGCAAGGCGGCCCTCACCTGAACAACATCGCCGCCATGGCCGTGGCCTTCGAGATCGCCCGCACGGAGCAGTTCCGCGACCTCCAGCGGCGCATCGCTGCCAACGCCGTGGCCCTGGCCGACGGTCTGCGCGAGCGAGGGCTGGGCCTCGCCTACGGCGGCACGAATACACATCTTCTGCTCGTGGACCTGCGCAGCATCCGCACCGAGTCGGGCGTGCCGGTCAAGGGCGACGTCGCCGCCCGTCTGCTGGACTTGTGCGGAATCGTCTGCAACAAGAACACCATCCCCGGCGACCTCAATGCCAACTATTCCAGCGCCATTCGCCTCGGCACCGTCTGGGTTACGCAACGGGGCCTGGGCCCCAAGCACATGGACCAGTTGGCGGCGATAATGCACGGCGTGCTGACGAACGTGAAGACCCTCACGTACTACGGCAGCACCGGGGACCTCTGGCGCGGCAAGGTACGCCTGCCAGTGCTGCAAGAGGCCACGGCGGCCGTGCGGGAAATCGTCGACGAAGCGAGAACCAGCGAACGGACCGCCGCGGAGAGCGCGATAGCCTCCGCGGCCGCCCCGGAGACTAGGGCTGCCCAGACCGTCGGCAGCCAGGGCGAGCACATCCTGCGGATTCGCGGCCCCCGGGCGCAGATCTTCCTGCACGAGGCCTGCACGGCGGATATTCTTGCTCTAAAGCCGGGCGCCTGGACCCGCTCGTTCGTCCTGGACGCCGAGGGGGCGACGGTTGCCGACGTGCTCGTGGGGAGACCCGAGGATAACGCGGCCGGGCCAAAGGACCAGCACTTCCTGATCGTCGTCTCCGCGGCGGAGGCGGGCCGACTGGAGGAATGGTTCCGGGCTCTGTCGGACGGCTACGTCATCTTCGACAACCAGGATATCCTTGGCAAGGTGGAAGGCCCCGTCGTCGGGGAGGACCTGGGCTCTCGCGGACCCGGGGGTTCGCCCGCGGTTGCCGGCGCCGCTCAGGCGCACTCGCCGAGCGGAGCGCCGGCCTTGGGCGAACCTGAGCGCGGGTCCGGCGCGGCGTTGGTCGAGAAACACCCCGACCGCTTCCAGTTGGCGAAGCCCTACTTCGTCGGACAGCCCGCGTTGCCGGTCTTTGACTTACCGGCGAAGGCGGAGTACGTGCCCCGGCCCTACGACGGCGAACCACGGCCCAGCAGCCTCTACGACGAGCATCTGAAGCTCACGGCGCGGCGGAACATGATACCGTTCGGCGGCTGGAGCATGCCCGTTTGGTACACGAGCATCGGCGAGGAGCACCGCGCGGTCCGCACGGCGGCCGGTCTGTTCGACGTCTCCCATATGGGGGTCCTAGAGGTCAGGGGCGAACAGGCGGCGCGTTTTCTGGACCTGGTCACCACCAACTACGTGCGCAGCCTGCGTCCCGGGCAGACCCAGTATTCCTACATCCTCGACCCCAACGGCAGCACGATCGACGATATTCTCGTCTATTGCCTCGCGCCCGACCGCTACATCCTCGTCGTCAACGCCGCCAACGCCGAGAAGGACAAGGCCTGGCTCGATGCCGTCAATAGCCGCGCCGCGCTGATCGACAGGGACCGGCCGGCCAAGGAGGTTGACGCCACGGTGGAGATTCGTGACCTGAAGGACCCCTCCGTCGGCGACGAGCGCCGGGTTGACCTTTCCCTGCAGGGGCCAAGGTCGCTGGCCATCCTCCAGTCGGTAATCGGCGACGGCGGGGCAAGGCGGGCCTTGGCGAGACTGCACCGCGGCGAGTTCACGCAGGCCGGAGCAGGCGGCGTTGACGCGCTCATTTCCCGCACCGGCTACACCGGGGAGGAGTCCGGCTACGAGCTGTACGTCCATCCCGACCGGGCGCCCGAGGTGTGGCGGTTGCTGCTGGCGCAGGGCGCCGCGGACGGCCTCAAGCCCACCGCCCTGGGCGCCCGCGACTCCACGCGCACCGAGGCGGGCTTCCCGCTCTATGGCCACGAGCTGGCCGGGCCTTACGACATCACTCCCGCGGAGGCAGGCTATGGCTCGTTCGTGAAGCTGCACAAGCCCTTCTTCGTCGGCCGGGAGGCATTCGTCAGGCGTGACGCGGTCCGCAAGATGGAGGTCGTGCGCTTCGCCGTCAACGAGCGCGGTGTGCGCATGGCCAAGAACGGCGATCCTGTCGTCAACAAACGGGGCGAGTGCATCGGCTACGTCACCAGCGCCGTGGCCGTCGACGGCCAGCAGGTCGGCTTAGCTTATGTCGACAGACGCTACACGGAGGCCGGCACGGCGCTCGGGATCTTCCCACTTCCCCGGGGCGCGGCCAGCGTTGGCGGCCCGGCCAAAGATCAGCTGAAGATCGGCGACAGGCTCACCTTGCACCAGGAAGCCACCGTCCTGCCGCGTTTTCTCACAAAGTCCGAGTAGACCATACACCGGCTGACGGCAGCCATTCCGTAGATTGAATCCAAGGTAGAATCAACAAATGGACGGGCCGAGGGTGAAGCAGATTTCCTCGGCCCGCTAGGGTCACCCGCACACGGCATATCAGCCTGCCTCTTCCTATGCGAACAGGCTCCCCATAACACGCAGGGACAGACAGAGGCTGTCCGGTCGCGTCATCCCTTCGAAAGCTGCAGCCTTCCGGCTATTCGCCGAGCCGCTGGCGCAACTTGGCGAGGCCCGTGCGGTTGAGGATGGTCCCGAAGCGCTCGGGGCCGCGTGCCTCGGCCAGATAGAGGTCCAGAGAGGCCGCTAGCGCTCGCCGCACGTAGTCCTCGTCGACCATCTCCACCAGGCGGGTAGCAAGTTGAGCGCGCCGGCCGAGCTTGCCGCCGACCATTATTTCGTAGCCTTGCTGCCCGCTGACGATGCATTCGGTTGGACAGGCGTTGGCGCAGCGACCGCAATCCAGACAGCGTTCGCGGTCGAACACAGGCTCCCCGTCGAGGGTGATCGCGTCCTCGCGGCAAGTGTCGACGCAGCGGCCGCACTCGCTGCACACCTCTTTGCCGATCCCCGGCCGGGCGTGCGCCACGGCGGCGAAGTCCTTGATCTGGGGCTCGCAACAGTTGTTCGGGCAGCCGGCCACGGCGACGCGGAACTTGTGGTGGGTGAGCACGGGACCGCGAATCACGCTCTGTAGATAGTCGGCGAGGCCGCTGTCGGCCAGTTGCCGAGCAAGGTCCTCGGCAAGGGTCGAGACGTCCGTCAGGGCAAGTGGGCAGCCCACCGCGCCCCCGCAGGAACGCACCGAATAGAAGCGAGTCTCCACTCCGGCCTGCTCGTCGGTCAGCCTCTCGATCGTGCGCAGTTCTTCCTCGCTGAGGGGGAAGTCGCCATCTCCCTTGGATGCCGGCCGGGGAGCGACCGGTTCGACGGGTCGCGGCGCGGGCCTGACCGTCGGCGCCGTCCCTCCGCCGAGGAAATTGCGCCGCGCCGCCTCGACGTCGGCCAGCGTCACCCGCTTCCCCCCGGCTGAGGTGACGTGCTCTTCTACCTTCTTGCGGACCAGGCGCCGCACGAAGAACGGGGCGCGCTCGACGGCCGCCGTGGCTTCCTTATCCCACTCCATTCGTATCTCTTTCCTCGCCTATCGTCGCCATGCCCTCGCCGCAGACGGTGTAGAAGACCACTTCCGAATCCACGCCGTGCGTGGGCACTAGTTATCCCGCTTCCGGGCAAAAGAGTAACACTTTCGCCCGCGGCGTGTCGAGCAACGGCTATATCCAATGTTCTTGCTGATAGCGTACCGCGGAGAGTGGCCTGGAGGCTGTGACTTTCGTCACAATCTGCAGTCAACCGAAGAGGGCCGCCGAGGTTGTCCCGGCGGCCCTTCGTATCCAGAGAAAGCTTGCGCAGCCCGGCTAGGGTATAGATATAGTCTCAGAAGGAGAGCCGCCGTCAAACGTGTAGCCATCCTTCACGACATCGGTCACCGTTGCCGTCCAGGTGCCGGTCTTCTTAACCTTGATCGTGATGCTTGCCACCCCGCTGGCGTCGGTCAGGCCGGAACCGGAAGTCGAGGTACCGTCGCCTTGCGTTAACGTCAGGCTGACGTTGGCTCCTCCCACGGGCTGCCCTTTTTCGTCCTCCACCTTCACCAAGGCAGTGATGAAGTAATTC
>JAJZQK010000191.1 GCA_021847625.1 Chloroflexota bacterium | reverse complement strand
GGACGGCCGCCCCTCGCTCACCGATCAAGCGTAGTGAAGGACGGCCGCTCGCCCGTCACCAGCCCCCGTGGTGTGAGCGCGAGCGGTCGCCTGGCCGTAGGCATCCTCCTCCCTGCCCTCTGCGTCCTCCACGGCTAATCCGACTCCCACCGCGTAAGTACCGTCATAACAACAGGGCGCGGCTGTCTATAGCCGTTCGTGGTTTGTGGCCCGCCTAGAGCAGCAGAACGTAGGCGAGGAATATCGCCAACGATAAGACGGCCAGGCCGAGGAAGCCCAGCAGCAGGTAATCATGGGAGCGCATGAGGGGCTCGCCGGCATCGTCGCCTCCGAACCGCAGGGCACGCCACGCCAGAAGGCCCCCGAAGAGCCCCAAGAGAAGGCCCAGTAGCAACGTCCCCGTCGGCCCGAACGCCATCGGCACACCTCACCGGGTTCCCGGCCGGCGCCTGGCGGCGTCGTCGATATTCCCTGCCTCCCGGAGAGGTAGCAGGATCCGGGGAGCGGCGCATTAAGCAGAGCGGAAGGGAAGTTTAAGCCGAGCTTAAGGCTTGCCGCGTGTGGTTGGGCCGGCGACCGGGGGGAGCCGATGCTTCCGCGGACCCGCCCTACGGAGCACGGCCGGCGCCCGAGGCCTTGAGGGGCAGACGGATGGTGAAGCGAGTGCCTCGGCCGGGGCTGCTGGCCAACTCCAGCCAGCCATCGTGGGCGTGCACCAAATCGCGGGCAATGGTCAGGCCGAGGCCCATGCCCTGGGGGAAGCGGCCGGCCGCCGCGCCGCGATAGAAGGCCGTGAAGATCTTCGCCTGCTCCTCGGGGGCGACACCGGGGCCCGTATCTCGCACCTCGATCCAGAGCGAGTCCCCCTCCTGGCCGGCGCTGACCGCCACCAATCCCCCGGCCGGGGTGTACTTGACGGCGTTACTGAGCAGGTTGCCGAGCGCCTGGGCCAGGCGGTCGGGGTCGACCTCGGCCGTGGGTAGGTCCGCTGGCACCATGGCCTCCCAGTGCAGGCCCTTCGCCTCGGCGGCCCGGCGCCAAGTCGCCAGCACGTGGCTGAGCCACTCGCTCAGATCTACAGGCCGACGGGACAGCCGTAACGTACCAACCAGGTGATCGTTGAGCTGGGCCAGGTCGTCCAAGACACGCTTCAGCCTCTTCAGTTCCTCATCGACGCCCGCCAACAACTCCCGGCGCAGTCCGACGTCCTCATCCGCGCCGCCCCGCAGGGCCTGCACGCCGGCCTGCAGGGCGCCCAGCGGCCGGCCCAGCTCGTGAACCAGGTTGGCCAGCATCTGGCGGCGGCTCTCCTCGGCGACCTTGATCTGTTCGACCTGAGAGTTGAAGGTACGCACCAGCAGGGCGACCTCCTCGGGCCCGCCCTTCGGCTCGGGCACGGTACGCTTGTCGCCGGAGAGCGTCCCCACGGCGCTCGTCACCCGGCGCAGGGGGTTAGCCAGGTCCACGGCGAGCAGCCAACCCACCCCCGCGCCAAGGATCAGCCCCACGGCCAATATCCCGGCGACGAGGTAGCGCAAGCGAAGGAAATCGGCGTAGATGGAGCTCAGGCGGTGGGTCAGCCGCACGATGCCGAGGACCTGCCCCTCCGCGGTCGTCACCGGCAGCAGCACGTCGGCTACCTCGCCGTTGAGGCGCGAGTTGTAGGAGGTATTTATCCTTATCTGCCCTGCCGCCGCCTCGACAAGGCCCGGAGAACCAATCTGCTCGCCGGCCCGGGCGGCGTCAGCCGGGTCGCTAGAGGCCAGCAGGCGCCCGATGGGATCCAAGAGCATCAGCCGGGCATCCAGGCCCTCGCCGACGTTCGTCACGAAGCTGTCGGCCGCCAGGGGGTCATCCCAGATGCCCTCCTGACCCTCGGCCATCTTGGCGACGAGCTTCGCCTCATGCGTTAGTTCGTTGGCGAGGTTGGCCAGCAGGACCTGCGTCTCCAGCACGTAGACGAGGGCGACGCCCATTATGGGAATGACGAGCAGAACAGGTAGGGCATGGCTGAGGATGAACCGCCGCCGTAGAGTGCGTAGCATCACGGTTCCCGCGGCACGTACTTGTAGCCCACGCCGCGTACCGACACGATGCGGCACGGATTGTGAGGGTCTTCCTCGATCTTCTCGCGCAGCCAGCGGATATGCACGTAGACGATACCCGTCTGACCGCCGTACTCGGGGCCCCAGACCCGTGTCAGTAGGTCGTTCACGGAGACGACCCGCCCCGCCGACAGGGCCAGCGTGTAGAGCACGTCGAACTCCCGCGGCGCCAGCTCCACGGGGCGCCCGCCGACCGCGATCGTGTGGGCACCCGGGTCGACGGCCAGGTCGCCCACCACGAGGCGGTCGGGTTGGTCGGCCGCGGCCGGGGCGGGCTGCACCCGCCTGAGCACGGCCTTGATGCGCGCCTGGAGGACATCCATGTCGAAGGGTTTGGTGACATAATCGTCGGCTCCCAGCTCCAAGCCCAGCACCTGGTCGAGCTCGCGCCGCCGCGCGGTAAGGAGGATCACCGCCACCCCCAGGTGGTCCCGGAAGAGGCGGAGGGCGTCGAGCCCGTCCATTCCCGGCAGGCCGATGTCGAGGAGGACGAGGTCGGGGCGGTCGTGGCGGGCCATGGCCAGCGCATCCTCGGCGCTGGCGGCGGCGCTTGCCTCGTATCCCGCCCGTTCCAGGCTGTAGGTGAGGCCGCGGCGCATTAGGGCATCGTCGTCGACAACCAGGATACGGTTGGCCACCATTTCTCACCTCACCAGGCATTGGGGTCCTAAGTTCATTTTAGCATCGCCCCTTCGCTCGTTCCAATCGAGGCGCCAGTTGCCCGCCTGGACCGGCGACCGAATTGCCGGTCTCACCGCCCATCCTTAAGGTTCCCTTAAGGTGCAGATTAGGGTTGCATAAGGGGCATGGTCCGGTGCCTGCATTAGGAGATAGGTGAGACGGCCGGGAGAGAGGCCATGGAGAGGTCGGCGGCAGGCGGCATCAATCCGCTTGCCAACGGCCCCGGGCGGACCCCATCGCGGCAGTCGCTATTATTTACAGGACTTACGCGGTGGACGGGTTTTCACCGCGGAGAACGCGGAGGAGACGGAAGGAGTCGGGCATTCTCCCTATTCTCTGCACCCTCCGCGGTTGATCCGACTCCCACCGCGTAACTACTGTTATTTAGACGGCAAGCAGTCTGCCGCCGGAATGGCGCTGGACGGCCTGCCGCCGATCTGGGCCTCTTGGACCGGGGCCGGGTGAGTGGTAACGCGGGTGGGGTAGAGGCGGTGGTGGCAGCGGCCGCTTACCCTCACCCGTACCTCGGTCCGAGACTTGCGGGCAGCCAAGCCCGCTCGGGGGACCTGCCAGGCCGGATCCTAGCTCGTGGCGCTTCCGGAGGCAGCGTCCCCTCATTCCCGGCCCCAACACGAGAACTGCAGTACTGCAGTACTAAGGGTGACCTCATGCGGAATTGGTTCTACAGAAGGGATAGAAGCACGAACGTGAGGGCGACGCGCCGACGCCTGCAGCACCAACCCCTGGTGTACGGCGAGCGGCATTTCCCCTGGCACGAGCGGCGCCACGTTCGGGCCGCCCGCGTGGCCGTCGCCTTCGTCCTCGCCACTGCCCTGCTCATGACCTCCGGCGGCGGGGCCGTCGCCTACGCGGTCTACGCCTACTACGATAGCCAGCTGCCGGCGGTGGGGCTGATCTTCAGCCAGCCGGTCCCCCAGAGCACGCTGGTCTACGACCGGAACGGCAACCTGCTGGACGAGATCTACGACCCCAACGTGGGTCACCGGATAGTCGTGTCGCTGGCCGAGATGTCGCCGCTCCTCAGGGAGGCCACGCTGGCCGCGGAAGACCCCAACTTCTACACCGAGCCGGGCTTCGACCCCGTGGCCATCGGTCGCGCCGTGCTGCTGAACCTACAGCACGGCGGCATCGTGAGCGGCGCCAGCACCCTGCCCATGCAGCTGGTGCGCAACGTCGTCTTCACCGCCCAGGAAAGGCAGGACCGCAGCTACAGCCGCAAGATAAAAGAGATCATCGTGTCGACCCAGCTGGCCTCGCAGTACCCCAAGGACAAGATCCTCGAGATGTACCTGAACGAGGTCTTCTACGGCAACCAGTCCTACGGGGTGGAAGCGGCCTCGCGCACCTACTTCGCCAAGTCGGCCAAGGACCTCAACCTGGCGGAGGCGGCGCTGTTGGCCGGCTTGCCCCAGGCGCCCAGCGACTACGATCCCTACAAGAACCCCGAACTGGCCACGCAGCGGCAGACCTACGTCCTGGACCAGATGGTCAAGTACGGCTTCATCACCGAGGCGGAGGCGGAGCAGGCGAAGAGCACGCCAATCTACCTGGATGCCGAGAGGACGCACTTCGACGAGGCGCCGCACTTCGCCCTCTACGTGCGCCAGCTCCTGATCGACCGCTTCGGCCACGACCAGGTCTACTACGGCGGCCTGCGGGTGACGACGTCGCTCGATCTGCAGAAGCAGGGCTTCGCGACCCAGCGGGTCCAGGAGCGCCTATCGCAGCTCAAGGACGTGCACGCCACCGACGCCGCGCTGGTCTCCATCGACCCGCACACGGGCGAGGTGTTGGCGATGGTGGGCAGCCCGAACTTCTACGACAACTCGATCAGCGGCCAGATCAACATGGCCGTCTCGCCTCGCCAGCCTGGGTCGAGCATCAAGCCGTTCAACTACATCACGGCCTTCGAGAAGCTCGGCTACGTGCCGGCCAGCCTGGTGAACGACGCGCCGACCTGCTTCCCGCGGCCGCCGGGGGCGCCGCCCTACTGCCCTCATAACTGGAACTACCTGTTCAACGGCGTCGTGCCCCTGCGCGTGGCGCTGGCCTCTTCGCTGAACATACCCGCCGTCATGCTGCTGTCGAACGAGGGCGTCCCGGCGATGCTGGACACCGTGCACAAGTTCGGCATCACCACGATCAACAAGCCCGCCAAGGACTACGGCCTGGCCCTCACCCTCGGCGCGGCAGAGGTGAAGCTCCTCGATGAGACGTTCGCCTACACCGTATTCGCCAACAACGGCCAGATGATTGGCGCCAAGGTGCCGCGGGACCAGCTGAAACCGGGCTATGCCCCCTGCGAACCAGTGATCCTCAAGAAAGTCGTCGATCACACGGGCAAGGTCCTCTACGAGCACACGCCCCAGCCGCCGCTGCAGGTGGTGCCGGCCGAGTACGCCTACCTCATCACGGCCGCCATCTCCGACGACACCTCGCGCGTCCTGACCTACGGGCGCCACAGCTACCTGGAGCTGTCGCATCCCAACGCAGCCAAGACCGGCACGACGGAGTATCGGGGCGACGCCTGGACGATGGGCTACACGACAGACCTGGTGACGGGCGTCTGGGTGGGCAACGCCGACAACACGCCGATGCTCAACGTGGAGGGCGTCTCCGCGGCGGGCGTCATCTGGCACAACTACATGGAAGATGCGATCAAGGACATGCCGATCAGGGAGTTCCCGATGCCGTCGAAGATCCGCCAGGGCCAGGTGTGCGGCCGGCAGGACGTCTACATAGAGGGCAAGACGCCCGTCTGTAGCGTGTACTTGCTGCCGACCGAGCCGGCCGCTACGCCGACGGCCAACCCGAGTAGTGGCAACTGATCGCCGTTAACCTATGACGAACCCGAGGAGGGCGCACTCTTAATGATTCAGAATCAGATCACGCTCGTTCAGGCGTTAGTGATGGCCGTGCTGCAAGGCATCAGCGAGCTCTTCCCGATCAGCAGCCTGGGCCACTCGGTCGTCGTCCCTCGCCTGATCGGTTGGAATATGGACACGACCTCCGAGGCCTTCCTGCCGTTCCTCGTCGCGCTCCACCTGGGGACGGCGGTCGCCCTCGCCCTGTACTTCTGGAGGGACTGGTGGGAGCTGCTGCAGGGTCTTCTGCCCAGCCCGGTTACCCAGATCACGCAGGCTGCCCCGAGCAGCCGCCACATGCTGGCGATGCTCGTGCTGGGGACCGTCCCGGCGGGCATCCTCGGCCTCCTTCTGGAGAAACGTCTGGCGGCGCTCTTCGGCCAGTACCAGGCCGTCGCCCTGTTCCTCGTCCTCAACGGCGTCATGCTGCTGGTGGGCGATTGGCTGAGACGGCGCAGCCGCTCCAAAGACCTCGCCCAACTGCGGCCGAGCGAGGCCCTGACCATCGGCCTCGCCCAGGCGATCGCCCTGCTGCCGGGGTTCTCGCGCTCCGGGGCGGCGATGGTCGGCGGCCTGGCCGTCGGCTTGGCCCACGAGGCGGCCGCGCGCTTTGCCTTCCTGCTGTCGACGCCAATCATCCTGGCAGCGGCGGTGTTGGAATTACCCAAGCTGGGGCGCCTGGAACTCGCCTCGCAGGTGGAGCCGATCCTGGTGGGGGCAGTGGTCGCCGGGGTCGTCGCCTACCTCAGCACGGCCTTCCTCATGCGCTACTTCCGGACGCACGAGGTCAACGCCCTGCTGCCGTTCGCCGTCTACTGCGCCGTCCTGGGCACCATCGCCCTCGTCGGCGGCTAAATAGTCCGGCGTTATGCTTGCTGCACGGCCGGCCGGTTCCGTCATTCCCGCGGAAGCGGGAATCCATCCAGTGCGTGGCCGGAGGGCGAACGCCGTTCGCCCCTACAGATAACGTTGGATC
>JAJZQK010000190.1 GCA_021847625.1 Chloroflexota bacterium | reverse complement strand
CCAGCCTGCCCTCGGCGGCCGTGATGCCCGCACGCGTCCATCATTACCGATCGTTAACCAGTCCCTCACCATATCCTCGCCGCGGCCTCACCGTATCGACGGTTTGGCTTCCACATGGGCTATTGACCGCCTGGCCACGCAAAGGTAGTTTCCTGCCAGCGGGAAGGTATGTCCGCTGCGCTACCGTATCTGAACCACCGGGCGACCCGGCGGACTCACATGGGCGGTCGGAACTGCCGATCATGGTAGTGGGCGACCGGCAAGGGATGAACACGGTATGGGCGGCCGCCGGCCTGGCGTTCGCAGGGGCGGCGTCTCGCCGCCCACTGGCACGGCGACCGCCCTCCTGGTATTTGTAGGGGCGAACGGCCGTTCGCCCACTTTCAAAGGAATCATTCATCGCCCTGTCGGCCGACCGACGAGGAGCAAAGATGGCCGCAGTGGGCAGCCATGGTGACCGGTCAGATGCCGTTCTCACAGGGATTATCGAGGGACAGTTGTATGGGAGAGCCGAGAAGCGTTCGCCATAGCGGGGGCAAGGTGCCGCGGCCTCGCCCTCAGCGGGGCCAGTCGCTGGTGGAGTTGTCGCTGGTGCTGCCCGTCCTTGCTCTCGTGCTGCTGGTGAGCCTGGACCTCGGCCGGGCCTACTTCGCCTACGTGGGGGTGCTGGCGGCGGCCGAGAACGGGGTGCGGGTGGCCGCCGACCCAGCCAAGAGCGAGGCCGAGATCAAGGCGGCGGTGGTGGGCGAGCCCGACGGCAGCCTGGTCATCTCCACGGGCGACGTTACCGTCTCCTCGCCCCGCAGCCCCGGCAGCGAGGTCACGGTGACCGTGCAGTATCCCTTCACGGCCGTCACGCCCTTCGTGGGCAACCTCCTGGGCAGCGCGACCATCGCTATCGAGGTCTCGGCCAAGGGGGTGGTGCTGTGAGGGGGCTTGCTAGGCCGTTCGAGCGGGGGCAGCGGGGCCAGGCGGTGGTCGAGTTCGCGCTGGTCTTCGGCATCTTCGCTTTTCTGCTAATGGGTATCTTCGACTTCGGCCGGGGGGTGGCCGCCTACAACGCCATCTCCAACGCCGCCCGGGAGGGGGCCCGCCTGGCAATCCACAACCCGGCGGAGTTCAACGCCGGCACCGACGCCAACATCCGGGCGGAGGTAATCAACCGCACGGCGATGCTCGCGGGCCTAGGGCCGGGCGATATCGACATCACCCCCGCCCAGGCCGCGCGGACCTACGGCGACGTGGTCACCGTCCGCGTTTCCTACCGCTTCGCGCCGGTGACGCCGGTAATCAGCGCTTTTCTGC
The DNA here is from genome assembly GCA_021847625.1 of Chloroflexota bacterium. Next base: position 5,343 of record JAJZQK010000190.1, on the reverse strand, counting down.
CGGGAGGGGCCGTCGACCTGTCGGCCTCGGCAAAGGCGGTCGTGCGGTGAGGGGTAGATTAATGACTAGGGCGAAGGCAAAGAGGCGCCGCGTTCTCGCGGGCGAGGAAGGGCAGGTACTCGTCGTCACTGCCCTGATCGTCCTCGTGCTGCTGGGCTTCCTGGCCCTGATCTTCGACGCGGGCCTGGCCTACGCCTCCCGGCGCGAGCAGCAGAACGCGGCCGACAACGCCGCCCTGGCCGGGACCAGGCTCGTCGCCCTGGGGACGAGCGACGACGGCGTGGTGTCGGGCGAGGTCGCCAAGTACGTCGGCCACCTCAAGTTCGCCAACGGGCAGGCCCATAGCGCCCAGTACATAGACTCTGGTCGCAACCCGATAGCCGGCTGCGACGTGGGGGCCTGCGGGAGTGTCCCCGCCGGCGCGGCCGGCGTGCAGGTGTCCACCAGCACCGACCAGACAGGCTTCTTCTCGCAGCTCTTGGGGCAGGCCACCTACGAGGTCGGCGCCTCGGCCGCTGCCGTCTCTACCCCCGCCGAGATGCCTCTCGGCTTGGGCGGCTTGGTGCCGTTGGCCGTGCCCAGCGAGGATTTCGAGGCTTCGCCGAGCCCGCCGCCTTACAACCTCTGGTCGCCCCAGTACGCCCAGGTCTACGAGGATGCCGGCCTACCGAGCAACTTCAAGGGGGCGGTCGACTACAGCGACTTCGACGAGAGGCCGTGCACGGGGAACATCAACGCCAAGCTGGGTTGCTGGGCGGCCTACGGGCTCCAGGGCGAGCTGCGTCCAGGCTACTGGCTGCCGATCGTCAACGGCGACCACGCCGAGAACATCGCCGACAGCCACGGTAAATCAAACCAGGAAGGCCTTCACGACATGATCGTCGCCCAGAATCTGAGCGACAGCGGGGGCCAGTACGGTATCCTGCTCGTGCCGCTGTTCGACCAGTTTGAGGCGAATCACAACTTCGCCGCTGACGCCGACCCGCATAACAACGGCCTCGGGACCGGCGATGCCCTGCGCCTTTCCGGCTTCGCGGCCTTCAAGGTGTACCTGGCCGACCTGGAGGCCAACGCCGCCGACGCGCTGGAGTTCACGCCCTACATCGTCGCCAGCGGCACGCCCAGCGGCGGCGGCTTGCCGTGGGGCCCGCGAGTGATCCGCCTGGTGCCGCAGGAGCCGGGACCGACGGCCACGCCGCTGCCCGCCGCCACGCCCACCACCGCGCCGACGGCCACCGCCACGGCCACCGCGACGCCCACGGCGACGCCCGCCGGGGCCTGTGCCGTCGCGGTCACGGGACCCGACTTCGCGGGCACGGCGCAGAACGCGAGCAAGTTCGACCTGGATATGACCTGGTCGACGGACGTCACGGTGAACTGGACGTTCGAATGGGGCACGAACCCCGGTTCCTACGGCTCTTCGTGGAACGGCACGGCCAGCAGCGGCTCGCGCAGCTGGAACAACCTATACAACGGCACCTACTATTGGCACTTCACGGCCACCAAGGCCGGTTGCGCCACCGGCGAAGACCTCACCGGCAGCTACCGCTTCCCCTAGGATAGCTGCCGGCGAGGGTATCGTTACTCATTCCCCTCCCAATTGCTTCAGGCCCGGTGAAGTTTACATGGTTTCACGCGGCCATAACCAAACCCTCACCCCATGGGCCCATGTTTCGTGCCCAAACGATTGACTACTAAGACACCATCCGGTATAACATGGATAGTACTTATCTGTCCGCTTTGTTAAGAAGGGCACGCCAAGGTGGCTGGGCCGACTGGTCCAGTGTCCGCGGCGGGTTACGCGGATTGCCCGGGCCTAGTACCAAGAACCCACTTGTTGGTAACTCGTCGCTTCACACGTGTCGCCGAGGGGAAAGGCTAGCGAGATGCATCAAGAGAAGAGCCAAGGCCGAATGGCCACTAAGACAAAGGATAAGGCGCTGGGCCGCCGCGGCCAATCGCTCGTCGAGCTGGCCTTGCTGCTGCCGATGCTTGTGATGATTCTGTTGGGTGCGCTCGACCTGGGGCGCGCTTACTACAGTTACGCCGCGGTGGCCAACGCCACCCGCACGGGGGCCGCCTACGCGATCAACGCCACGGGGCTGACCAGCTACACGGTCGCCGAGCGCATCGACATCGTTAAGGACCTTATCCAGCGCGAGGCGGCTTCCCAGGTTGCCATCGCGAGGACTGATATTACGGTCACCCCTGATACCTCAATGCCCAGTGGGACGTCTGCCGAAATCCAGGTCAAGTACAAGTTCCACCTGCTGAATCCGTTGGCGCAGGCGTATTGGGGCAGCGATGTTGAGTTTACCTATTCGACGACAATCCGATATGCGTAAGGGAACGGCGATGGGGCGAGAGTCGAGGAAGCCTGAGCGGAGTATTGCCGGCCAGACGCTGGTGGAGTTCGCGTTCATTCTCCCGGTCCTACTAATGCTCACCGCGGGGGTGATCGACCTCGCGCGCGGCGCGCTCTTCTACAACACCGTGTCGACGGCCGCCCGCGACGGGGCGCGCTTCGGCATCGTCCTCACGGACGCGGCCTGGGGATACGTGGACGAGGACAACAATCCGTTCTTGAGCGACGGCAACGTGGAGGGGACCTACTCTCCGACGACGGCCTATCTGGCCTCGGCGTATGAGAATACGATCGTGGGCCAGATAGCGCGGCGGGATACGGCCCTCGACCCGGCGCAGACCACCGTCCAGATCGACATTATGACGGGCGACAACAAGGTACGCAAGCATCACCTCGACCCGTTGGAGGTCACGGTCTCGCACCCGTTCACGCCGCTGGTGTCGTATATCCTCGGCACCGGGAGCATCACGGTCACGGCGTCGAGCGTGATGATCATCGAGTAAGGAAGCGGGCGACGCTCTCTCTTCTGGCTGTTGAGGCAGAGGGTGGGACGATCGGCTCGCTTTGATTGCTACTGTTTGAGGGGGTAGGAGATGAAGAGGCGCGGAGAGTCCGGGCAGACCCTGGTCTTTTTTACGTTGATAGCGGTGGTACTGCTGGGGGCCGTCGCCCTGGTCGTCGACGTGGGCCGGGCGTATGCCGAAAGGCGCCACCTGCAGAACGTGGCGGACGAGGCCGCGCTCGCCGGTGCGCAGGGTCTCCCGAACAGCGCGACGGTCACATCTTTGGCTCGGACGAGCGCTCAGAACAACGGCGCTACCCTTAGTGAGGTGGCGGTCAGCATCCCGCCGACGGCCGAAGGGGCGCCGTACACCGGCAGCACGAACCATGTGCAGGTCAAGGTCGCCCGGGACATGCCAACCTTCTTCGCTCGCGTGTTTGGCAGAGACGCGATGACTGTCGAGGCGCTGGCGGTGGCGACGGACCAAGGAGGGTCCGGCGACGGCGCGATTATCGCCCTGGACAACGGCAACCACTCCATAGACATCGGCGGTAATGCCGCCCTGACCGTGAACGGCAGCATCTGGGCGAACGGGGACCTTAACACTGGCGGCACGGCGGACCAGACCGTCACGGGAAGTGTCTCGGTGGGTGGCGACGCGGACCTTTCTAACCCGAACTTCCACTATGGATCGCTCGACAACCCCGTGACCCCGATGGGCGACCCGTTGGCGAACCTTGACCCACCCACGGCGACGACGGGGCCGGGCTGTGTTCCTGCTACCGAGCCAGATTGGGAAGTCTGTTACCCCGGAACATACCCCACCAAGATTAAGGTCACAAAGAATGCCATGTTCCTGCCCGGGGTGTACGTCATTACCGGGAGCCAAGGCCTCGAGGTCCAGGGCACGGCGATAGGGGTCAGTGGCCCAGGTGAGGAGCCGTGGACGTGGGGACCGATCAGCGACAGCAACATGAGTAATCTTGAGACCCACAGACCCTGGGGACCGGTGCATTTCTACCTTACCGACCGCAACGCGGGTGTCACGGTCAATGCCGGGGCCGACTTCCTGTTCGAGGCAGATCTGGGAACGTACAATAATCTCGTCATCTGGAACGAAGGGAAAGGCGAGGTCAAGATCAACGGCGGGGGCGCTGTCTCAATGTATGGCTCGATCTATGCGCCAAACGCCAACGTGAAACTCGTTGGAAATGCCTACACGCCAATGTTGACCGGGCAGGTCATCGCCGATACGGTGACAATCGAAGGGAACAACGCCACGGTCATAACCTACGACTCCAACTACGCCCCGCGCTGGCCCAAGTGCATCTTGACAAAGTGACGCTTTCCCAAGCCACGGATTAGCGGTAGGTTCGCCCGTGGAGCCTCGCAGTGGCCGAAATTCGTGCCGGCTGCGAGGCCTCGCCGCCTTTCCTAACCATACAGTGTCCGCCCGCCATGTGCGGCAGACCGCCCGCTCACTTAGGCCCTACCCTCCGCAACCTTTCTCCTTGCCTGCCGATGCGCCGAAGGACCCACTACCGACTGAATCATTGACTGCTAGCCAACTGGGGAGTACAATAAGTACTATACGCGAGACTGGGAAATGTACCCCTTGTTTACCATGGCAACCGTTGGTTTCGTCGGCTACCACACGTCTTCCCGGAGGGGTGAGTTACAATGAGCGCCCAGGGAGGCATCCAAGCCAAACAGCGCGGCCAATCGGTTGTCGAGCTAGCCCTGCTGCTGCCGATCCTGGTTATGTTGCTGCTGGGCGCGCTCGACCTGGGCAGGGCGTTCCACTACTATACCGCCGTGGCCAACGCCACGCGGGCCGGGGGCGCCTACGCGATCGAGGCGCGGAAACTGGACGTCGACACCGACGCCGAGCGTATCGCCATTGTCGAGCAGGCCGTTGCCAACGAGATCGAGGCGCAGGGTATCACCGTTACCTCCGTTTCCGTGAACCCGCCTGACGTTATCGTCGAGGGCGACAACGCAACGGTGACGGTGACGTACGACTTCTATTTCCTCAATCCGCTAGCGGGGCCCATCGGCGAGTTTGCCGGCTGGGGCGATCACATCACCTTCACCTACAGCGCGACGATCAGATATGCCTAGCAGGATTGGCGGCTACAGACCGAATCGGATACCCGCGGTCGTCCGGACGCCCGCCCAGCGCCACGGGGCGCGGGGGCAGGCGCTGGTCGAGTTTGCCCTCATCTTGCCCCTCATCGTCCTCCTGACGGCGGGGCTGATAGACGGGGCAAGGGCGATCCTCCTCTACAACACCGTCTCGAACGCCGCTCGCGAAGGGGCTCGCTTCGGCATCGTCCTCTCCGATCCGGTTTGGGGCGACCAGACGCTCAGCCGGAATGGCAACCAGGCGAAGGAGTACACACCCGCGGACGTGGCCGCCTGCCTGGCGGATGGCGAGGACAGGACGATCGTCGACAGGGTAATGCAAAGCAGCCCA
>JAJZQK010000189.1 GCA_021847625.1 Chloroflexota bacterium | reverse complement strand
CCGTGGGCGTGGTACTGGCCGTCATCTACGCCCTGCGCTTGCTGCAGCGCGTGTACCACGGGCCCAACCAGGCTGATTGGCGGCTCGCGGACCTCTCCTGGCGGGAGTCGGCGGTGATGGGCGTGCTGGTCTTTGCCATCCTCGGGCTGGGGCTCTACCCGCAGCCCGTGCTCAACACGGTCAACCAGGGCCTCAACAACCTGGATCAGTACGTCCACCGCAGCCAAGGGCAGGCGGCCGGGCCGCAAGCGCCCGTCTTCCCGCCGCCGGCCGCGGCGGACAGCGAGGGTAGCCGATGACTTTCACGGGCCTCTGGACGCTGCTGCCGCTGATCGTGCTGGCCGTGATGGCCATGGTCGTGATGCTGGTGATCGCCTTTCATCGCCAGCACCTGCTGACGATGCTGCTGACGGTGGGCGCGCTGGCCCTGGCCCTCATCTCCCTGCCGATAGTGGCGACGAGCGCCCCCCAGCAGGTCTCGATGCTGCTGGTCATAGACAGCTATGCCTTGTTCTACATGGGTCTCATCTTCGCGGCGAGCGCCGTCGTGGCCGTCTTCGCCTACATCTACCTGGAGGGCCGCCAGGGCCAGGTCGAGGAGCTGTACGTTCTGCTGCTCCTGGCGACGATTGGCGCCGGGGCGCTGGTATCCAGCACCCACTTCGCCTCGTTCTTCCTGGGCCTGGAGCTACTCAGCGTGTCGCTCTACGGCCTCATCGCCTACTGTCACAACTGCGCCCCCGGCATCGAGGCGGGGGTGAAGTACCTGGTGCTGGCGGCGGTTTCCTCCGCCTTCCTGCTGTTCGGCATGGCCTTGGTGTACGCCGACCTGGGGACGATGGAGTTCGCGACAATCGCCGCGCTCGTCGCGGGCGGCGCCGCCGGAGCGACCGTCCTCTCGGTGGCCGGCGTCGCCTTCGTGCTGGTCGGCATCGGCTATAAGCTGGCGGTGGTCCCGTTCCACATGTGGACGCCGGACGTCTACCAGGGCGCCTCCGCGCCGGTCACCGCCTTTGTGGCGACCATCTCCAAGGGGGCCATGTTCGGCCTGCTCCTGCGCTTCTTCGCGCCCGCGGAGATAAGCACCTATGGCTCGCTCTACGTCGCCTTCCTGATCATCGCCATCGCCTCGATGTTCTTCGGCAACCTGCTCGCTTTGCTACAGAGCAACGTCAAGCGGATCCTTGCCTATTCCTCGATCGCCCATCTTGGTTATCTGTTGGTGGCCTTCCTGGCGGGAGGCTCGCTGGGCGTGGTGGCGGCGACCTTCTACCTCGTCGCCTATTTCGTGACGACGCTGGGCGCCTTCGGCATCGTCACGGTGCTCTCCGACAGTGAGCGCGAGGCCGAGAGCATCGATGACTACCGGGGCCTGTTCTGGCGCCGGCCCTGGCTGGCGGCCACCTTCACGGCGATGCTCCTCTCGCTGGCGGGGATCCCCCTCACGGCCGGCTTCTTCGCCAAGTTCTTCGTGGCCACGGCCGGGGTCGGCTCCTCCCTCTGGGCCTTGGTGATCTCCCTGGTGGTGGCCAGCACCGTCGGCCTCTACTACTACCTGCGCCTGGCGGCCGTGATGTACACGCGCCGGCCCGTGGAGGCGGAGGCCTTTCCACCCCCGGCGGCGCGGCCGACGTATATGGGAGGCGCGGTGCTCGTCTTCCTGGTGCTGCTGCTCCTGTGGTTCGGCGTCTACCCCGCGCCGCTGATCGACTTCATCCGCGCCTCGGTTGGGGGCTTGTCCTAGCGGAGATTGAGACCGCCTTGAGGCCGCAAGGGCATCTTCTTGCTCACCTGGTACCGCCTGACCGGCAAGATCCGCTGAGAGCGGGGCGGTCCGGCGCTCCTCCCGCTCTCAGATGTACAGGTTGATGAGGAAGCTGGCGACGGCGATGGCTATGACGACTACTGTAACGGCGACGAACGCCTTGTCGCGGCGCAGTACGTAGGCGATCAGCGACATGACAACGGGCACCAAGGGCAGGACGATCAGCGCCAGCAGGCCGAGCGTGACGACCGCGTTGGGGTCGCCCCGCACGACGGCCTGGGCGACGGCGATTGGCGAGCTGAAGGAACCCGTCTTGTCGGCGTTGCCCGCGTACACCGCGGATAGGGCCTCCTGCCCTGAACCCTCCTGCTCGGCGAAGGTGAGCGCGGCGAGGCCGACCACGACCAGGATGGCGCTCAGGAACATGCCGTAGCGCAGGGTCCGGCTGATGAGCAGGTCCACCCGGCGGGTCGCGGCCTTCGCGTCCTCGCCGGACACGGCGAAAGCGGCGACCGGCAGCAAACCGTGCGCCAGACCCAAGACCCTCAGTCCTCCGTGCAACTGGGCCAGCAGCGCTTCCCTCGGCGATTCTAGGCGATGATGGAATCGAGCCATCGCGTGTCTCTTCCTCGTTCTATGTCTATTTCGGTGCTACGCAAAGAATATGCCTATGCCCTTGGCGGCCATCTGGACGGCGACCACGGCGAGGACGACGATGAATACCTGCCGGACCACCGCCGTGCGTGCGCGGACCATGAGGCGGGCGCCGAGCAGCGCCCCCGCCAGGACCCCGAGCGCCACCGGGGCGGTGACGATGGGGACGATGTCGCCGCGCGTGAAGTAGACCCCCGCCGCGGTCGTCGCCGTGACGCCGAGCAGGAAGTTGCTGGTGGCGGCCGATACCTTCAGCGGCAAGCGCATTATCTGGTCCATTACCGGCACCGTGAAGGCCCCGCCGCCGATGCCCAGCAGTCCGGAGAGCAATCCGCCTAGGTACACCAGGAACATGGCGGGCGGGACACCGGCCACCCTGTACTGGACCTCCCTGCCCTGCCTGGCCTCGGGATAGGAGCCCGCCAGGCGCAGACGCCCGGCCCAGGGATGGTCCCGGGGGGCCGGCACGTAGGCGGTGTTGCGCTGGAGGAACATCGTCACGGCCACGTAGCCGAGGACGAGGGCGAAGATGACGTACAGCGCCGGGGCGGCGACGAATCCGGCCGTCACCGCCCCCGTGAGGGCGCCGGCGGTCGTCGCTATGGCCAGGAACAGCGCCAGCCGCCGATTGGTGATGCCCAGCCGCAGGAAAGTGCTGGCGCCGGCCGAGGAGGTGGCGAGCACCGAGATGACGCCGGCGCCGACCGCGAAGCGGATGTCGACGCCCAGGGCGAGCGTTAGGAAGGGTATCAAGATCACACCCCCGCCTAGGCCGACCATCGCTCCCAGGCCCCCGGCGAGCAGCGAGCCCGCGAACGTGATCAGCACGAACGCTACCGGATCCAAATGCGCACCTCCCCCTTGGCACGGATTGTTCAAGAAGCATACCAAGCCTTCCCGGGTAAGGCAAGCTGGGGTGCGACTCAACTGGTAAGGTAATACCTATTGCGAGCGAGAGTGACCTATTTGTCCGTGCCTCAGGCGTAGCGGCCGGCGTCTCCCTCGGGCCCGCGGCCCCAGGGACCTTGTCTGCCGGCCGGGTGGCGGCCAGACCTTGGTCCCTGGGCGCAGCCCAGGGGGACGGGCCGCCACTACGGAACGGCCGGCACCGCTATAGGTCTTGGCTATGGTATAAGAGGTTCTGGGGCGGTTGGTAGGACGGAGGAGGATAGGGCACGTCAGGGGAGTCGTAGGGGCAAGGTCGAAACCATGGCTCTACGACTCACCGGAACGACCTGTGACGGCGCTAGGCCTCGGCGCCGACGGCGAAGCCGATCAGCAGTACCAGCAGCACGTAGCTGGTGATGCCCAGATAGATCCAGTCCCGCCGGCGGAAGGAGTAGACGACGGTCGAGATCACCCTGAAGACCGGCGTGAGGATCAAGATGAGAAGGCCGAGGCTGATGACGGCCACGGGGTTGCCCGCCTCCAGCGCGGAGAGTAGGCCGCCCAGACCGTTCGGGATAGACTGGGTCACGACGACCGAATGCAGGGTACTGCCCTTACTCAAGGCGAATAGGAGGACTCCCGCCAGGATCAGGGCCGTGCTCACGAACGCGCCGAAGCGCAGCACGGGCCGCACGACGTCTTCTAGTCCGTGCTCCCGCTCACGGTCCGATCCTTCCGCCGCGGCCGTTCGCGTGCGCTCTTGAGCGCTGCCCCTGTCGGCAGCGTTCCCCCAGAGGCTATCCCCAAGGGAGTCTGTCTTCCTTATGCGAGCCAACGATACGACCTCCCGATTCCTATACTTGGACGCCCAGTCCCTTTGCCGCCATCTGGACCGAGATGACGACCAGGATCAGGACGAACAGCAATCTCACGGAATGACTCTGGACACGGGACAGCAGCCGCGCGCCCCCCATGGCGCCCACCAGAACCCCGATGGCCACCGGGGCCGCTATTAGAGGCGCCACGTCGCCCTGGGTGAAATGGACCGCGGCGCCCGCCGCCGCGGTGACGCCGATCATGAAGTTGCTGGTGGCGGTAGACACCTTCAGGGGAAGCTTCATGGCCAGATCCATCGCGGGGACCTTCAGCGTGCCGCTGCCCACGCCCAGCAGGCCGGAGACAATGCCGGCCATAAGCATCAGCCCAAACGCCACGGGTATCCCCACTACCCCGTAGCGCACCACGCGGTTGCTGGCGTGATCCAGATATTGGCCGCCCAGGCGCAGCCGGGTGGACCAGCGATCTTCCTCCACGTTGGGATTCGCGTCGGCGTGGCGGCGCCGGTACATGGCAATGGCGGAGTAGGCGAGCACCACGGCAAAGATCAGGTAGAGGGCGCTTTCGCCGATGTGAGAGGCGGCGAGGGCGCCCAGGACGGCACCGGTGACGGTGGCCATCTCCAGCATCATCCCGGCCCGCAGGTTGGCGACGCCGCCCTTCAGGTGGGAGACCGTGGCTCCGTTGGATGTGGCGATCACCGACACGATGCTGGCTCCCACGGCGTAGCGTATGTCAACGCCCAGCAGCAGGGTGAGTACCGGGATCACGATAATGCCGCCGCCCAGCCCCAATAACGAGCCTAGGACCCCTGCGAGCACAGAGGCCAGAACGAGAACGATGAAGAACTGTACTGGGTCCATGATTAAGCGAACCTCTCCCTCTGGCGGGAGACGGATCGAGAATCCGCTTGCCCGAACCTATACAACAGGGGCTCGGCATCCTCCGGGTTCGCCCCCGACCCGTCGCCCTCCGCTCGCGGCGAGCGGAGAACTCTCCGAGGTCTTCTCAGCACTTCCAATTCACTCCTATATTGATCGATTGAGGGATCTGCATACCCCGCCTCGGAATTGCAGGCGTGGCCTCCCATCGCACGCGGGAGCCGAGCTTTCGCTTCGTGCACCCGAAACCCTTGCCCATCTTCCTCTCGTTAGGACTAATTCAAAAAACGTGCCAAGCCTCCGTGGGCAAGGCAAGCTACGGTACGGTTCATCCGGTGTGGCAGGGGGTTCCGGGGTGGTCCGTTGGATGGGGCTACCTTGGCCTCTTGCCGAAGCTGAATCGTAGTTCAAGCCTCTCTGCTTGTAACTATACTACGGCCTGCTCTATAATGCCAATAGATGTTTTTTATCTAATCCATCAGGCCGCGTGATAGAGGCTTCGCGGACCCGCGCTTCTGCCCCGCGGTCGGGGGGAGGGAGCAGGTCCCGCGGGCCCCTGGTGCCGTCGGCCGGGAGCGGGTGGTGAACCTCGAGCAGTTGCAGTCGTTTCGCGCGGTGGCCGAGCACGGCAGTTTCAGCCGGGCCGCCGCCGTGCGTTTCCTTGCCCAGCCTACCGTCAGCATGCAGGTGGCCGCCTTGGAGCGCGAGCTCGGGGCGCGCCTGTTCGACCGCTTGGGCTGGCGCGTCGTCCTCACCGACGCGGGAACGGAATTCCTGCAATACACCGTGCGCATCCTCTCCCTGGTCGAGGAGTCGCGGCGGGCGATGGCGGAGATCCAGGGCATCGCCGCCGGGCAGCTCGTCGTCGGGGCCAGCCAGACTATCGGCAACTACATCGTGCCCAGGCACTTCGGCACCTTCACCGCCCGCTACCCCGGCGTGAGGCTGGTGTTGGAGATCCTGCCCATACCGGCCATCGCCGAGCGCATCCGGGAAGGCTCCCTGGACCTGGGAATGATCGAGGCGCCCATCGTCGCCTCCGACCTGCTGACGCGGCCGTTCCTCACCGACGAGCTCGTGCTGATCGTCCCCCAGGGCCACCCCTGGAGCGAACTGGGCGTCGTCGAGGCCCAGGACCTTGCCCGCGAGCGCTTCATTGCCCGCGACCCCGAATCCCTCAGCGGCCGCATCGTGCGCGAGCGCCTGAGCGCGCTGGGCGTCGAGGTCGTGCCCACGCTGCAGGTGGGGACCCCCGAGGCCGTGCGCGAGTCCGTGCGGGCGGGGCTCGGCGTGGGCATCGTCTCCCGGCACGTGGTCACCCTGGCCCTGGCAGCCGGCGTCGTCGCCGAGGTGCCCATCAGGGGCCTGCGGGTCGAGCGTAACCTGCGGGTGGTGCTGCACAAGCAGAAGCACGTCTCCCGAGCCCTCGCCGCCTTCCTCCAGATCCTGGGCCTCGACCCCGAGGAGCTGGCCGCGTCTACGTAACGCCCATTGCCCCCGGCCAAGCCCTCTTTCGGTCTATTTCCCTGAAAAGGGGGTAAACGGTATGACAGACAATCGTAGGGGCGGACAGAGGCCGTCCGCCCCGGGGCCGGCAGAGCCGCCGGCCCCTACGATAGTAGGTAG
>JAJZQK010000188.1 GCA_021847625.1 Chloroflexota bacterium | reverse complement strand
GGCAGCAAACGAGCCGCCCATCGTGATGAGCTCGCCCAGATAGCTGGTTAGCGCCCAGATCGTCGCCCATTTCGTCTTGCCGCTCCCCTTCTCACCGTTCGGCCACAGGTAGCCCAGCACCGTGAATGCAGGCGCGAACCACGTCTGCAAACTGGCGCAGGCAGACAGACGCGCCATCGCCCGCTGGTCGGCCAGACTGCGCGAGAAGTCGAGATAGCGGTCGTATACCGAGCAGAGGGCGCCAAAGACCGCCGGCACGTCCGGCCGCTGTCCTCCTCGGTAGGCGTTCACGGACGGTACCCGCCACAACCGCGCCTCGCGCGGGACGTCGGCTAGGCCGACTTCTAGTCCCAGGTCGGCCATGGGTTTGTCCCCGCCGTCGCCGAACACCTGGCCGTCCTCGCGCACGACTAGCAGCCGTCGCTCTGTGCGTACGTCTGGGGTGCTCAGCCGGCTAACATGGCCGGTCTTCGTGTCCAGGTATTCCGTCGTGGTGGTTCGGACATAGGGCCAAATGGCCGCGTAGGCGCGCCCTGCCACCAAGGCCAGCGGCCTGTTCAGGGTCAGTGGCGCCTCTGCCAGCAGCTCGACGGTGGGCGCCGCGACCTGGGGCTCTGGCGGAGGAGCCTGTACTAGCGCCTGCAACTCGTTTACCGTGTGAGCCAGCAGATAATCGTCTAGCCCGACCTTCGCCCCGTTCGGCCCGCCTGGTAGGTAGACGACAAGCACCTTGGCACCCTTGCGCTGCAGGTGCTCGCGTAGCCGGGCCAGCGCCGCCTGCACTTCCGGCTTGGTCGTCACGTCGCTGTCGAAGACGATCCGCGCCTCGCGGCCGTTCATGGCGATGCTGTCCCAGTCGGCGAGGAGAGTAATCCCGCCCTTGTCATTCTTGCCCTTGAAGTTCCAGACGCCTAAGAGGGCGATGCAGCAGAGGCCGCGCGAGGCGCCGGCGTCGGCCTTCTTCACACCTTCAGTGATCCAGAGGGGGATGTTCGGGTCGGCCAGCATCGGCCGGCAACGTGGCGGGCAGTCGAGCCTGAGGCCGGCGCCGGCGGGCGTTTCGTATTTCACTGGCCGGCCTTCCCGGTCCACTCGCGGGCCATCGGGCCTGGCCTGGAATAGGCCGTTGCTGCCGTCGGGCGCCCACACAGGCACCAGCAGGGCGGGCGTCCGCCGCTGGGCGGGACTGAACCCTAGATCGGCGAGCTCCTTCCTGCCCAGGGCCGAGCGGTAGCCCCTTTCCCGCACCACGTCGGGCGCGATGCCGCTCCCGTCCACCAGTGCCCGGTAGTGTCGTGTCAGCAGGTCCGGGCACTCTGGCGCAAACGGGCTAGCCATGCTATCATGCTGTCCGACGGCGTTGTTCGTCGCGGCGCCGTCGCCCGCCGCTCCGGTGCCACCCGCGAGCGGCATTACTTTTTCTACCACCACTCACACCACCTCACGCGGTCCGCCGCGCTTCGTCCTCGGTCTCTCGCTGGCGCTCATCCTCGGTCGGTGCCAGGAGCAACGCCCATAGTTGCCGCCAGGCGGCCAGCTGGGCAGGCGAGGCCTCGCGTTCGTTCTCAAGAAGCTGCTGCATCGCTTACCCCTGCCGCCCTTCGTCGGCCAGCACTCCACGTTCGCGGAGGGCTTCTATCAGCAGAAGCGCCGCTTGCTGGCGTGGGTGCCTTAGCTCTCGCTGGGCAAGAGCGACCAGGGCCAGGCGCGCCGGTGCGGGCAGTGGTACGTTGACGTTGTTACTCATAGCCGCCTCCATGTGTGATCTACTGGTAGAATACAGGGCGGCTAACTATGCGTCTGTGGGGCTTTGTGGGGAAGAATGTGGGGTTTTGTGTGGTCTTTTGTGTGGTGACTACTGGGGCACTTTCCGTGAGCGCTTCACGTCCAGCCAGTCAAAGCAGCAGTCCTTGTGTTGACTAGAAAGCTGCCGAACGTAGTCATGGGTTACGAACAGCATTTTGCATAGGCCATCCAGGGTAGGATCTTCGGCTTGAGGCAGCTGCTGTAGATACCTCTGCACATCTTGACGCCACCGCATGCACCCGCCCGAAATCGTCGGCCCACCATGTTGCTGTGCGGCCCGCCGCGTTGGTGTAGGTTTCGCATCTTGCTCGTCTCCAGTCTTCCGTGTTTCTTCCAGTTGCGGATACCGGTGGCACAATGATTCGACCAGCGCCTTGACATACTTTCCGACCGCCCCGGGTCGATACGTCATCTCTATTTCTGTTCGCTCGCCGCCAACTCTATACAGCGAGAACCTAACGGCCGGTAACTGCTCGTTCGTCTCAAGAAATGGGAGGGTTGTCCCTGGGGAGGCGTTAGCCCAGACCGCGGCGTGCATATCCAGCATTAGCGGTTCACCATTGGGCGACCCATAGCGGGGAGGCTTCGCCGGGCCCAAGAAGCGCAATACTGGCTTTGTTTCGTCGTCTCCGGGAGCTGTCTCGCCCCACGATTGAGCGTCAGCAGTCAGGCGTTGGATCGTCTTGGCAACGTTTTCGGTGCAGCCGTTCACGTAGATTCTGCGGCGTGCCAGAGCACACGGCATCAACGCGTCGCCTGCCTGCTGAGTCTCCAACGGGATTCCTGCCACGTCCCATGGCTGTTTCATCTTACGCACCTCCTTACAGGTGTTGGGGGAGCGGCCGGGCCGCTAGCGGTAAGGCACTAGCGCTTGCGGGACGGGCCAGGTCCGCCCGGCTTGCTCAATGAGTATACGTCATGTCGATTCTATGTGCAACCGCCCGCCAAGCCTGCGGGCACCGGGTCGCGGTCGGTCCAGCGCAGGGTAAGTGTGTCTAACTGTCCATGCTCACAAGAAAATGCCCTCCACCCGCATGGCCACGGCGGCCATCCTCCGCGATCAGTTGGTACGAGCCCAGAACTACCTGGCGAAGCAAGCTCAGCCGGAAAACGGCAAGCCGTTCGACCGGGACCTGCGCCTGGAGTCGCTCGCCAGAGTCCTACAAGGCGAGATTCCCCTGCGGCTGCACGCGCACCGGGCCGACGATATCATGACGGCCATCCGCATCGCCGACGAGTTTGGCTTCCGTCTCACGATCGAGCACGCCACCGAGGCATACAAAGTGGCCGACGAGCTGAGCAGACGCGACATACCCGTCATGGTCGGCCCACTGATGACGGCTCGGACCAAGGTGGAGCTGCGCGACCGCACCACGCGCACGCCAGGGATGCTGGCGCAGGCGGGGGTGAAGGTGGCGATCGTCACCGATCACTGGGTCGTGCCGGTGAATCTGCTCATGCTGTCCGTCATCGTCGCCGTTAGGGACGGCATGTGCCCTGATGAGGCGCTGCGCGCGGTCACGATCAACCCGGCCGAGATAATGGGCGTGGGCGCCCGCCTGGGCAGCCTCACGCCCGGCAAAGACGCGGACCTACAGATCCTGTCGGGCCCTCCCCTCGAGGCGCTCTCCCGCGTGGAGCAGGTTTACGTCAACGGCGCCAAGGTGTATGAGTACACGGCCTAGGTCTGGACCGAAGATTGGGTTCTAGGATGCGGAGACCGGGAGGCTCTCAGGCTCTCCTGACCCTTGACATAGGGGCACGAGCTAGATTATAGTCTGTCATAACTATACCCTACACTGGTAGGGTTAGCAAGCGAGCCGTCGTTTCCCCCGTGCGAAAGCACGCAAGCAAGAATGGAGGTACCCGCCCGCATGAGCGCGAACACGATGGAGATGCGAAGGGCCCTGGAAGAGATTTTCGGACCTCGCGCCAACTTCGACCCCACCGAGCGCGAACTGTATGGCCACGACATCGCGGCCATACCGAGCCTAGTCAAGCCTCTGATCGGCAACACCACGCCAGACGCCGTGGTGCAGCCGGCCGACGAAACCGAGATAGTGGACCTGGTGCGTTGGGCCGCAAAGGAGCGCTGTCCCCTCACGCCCCGGGGCAAGGCCTCGTCCGGCTACGGCGGGGCCGTGCCCCTCGAGCGAGGCATCGTCGTCGACTTCTTCCGTATGCAGAAGGTGAGAGACGTAGACGTCGAGAACGAGACCGTCACCGTGCAACCGGGCATCACCTGGGAGAAGCTCGAACGCACGCTCGGGCCCCACGGATTGGCCTTGCGCCTCTATCCTACGAGCGCGCCTTCTTCCACCGTCGGCGGCTGGCTCGCCCAGGGTGGCGCCGGTATCGGCTCCTACCAATACGGGTGGTTCAGCAGTAATGTCGTCTCCGCCCGGGTCGTCCTCCCCAACGCCGAGGTGCGCGAGGTGAGCGGCGAGGATCTCGACCTGGTGGCGGACGCCGAGGGTATCACGGGCTTCATCACCGAAGTGACCCTCAGGGTGCAGCGTCAGCAGGACCTGGCGCTGGCCGCCGCCGCCTTCCCCGACGCGGAGAAGCTGCAGGACGCCATCCAGGCTATCGCCGACGCCGACCTGCCGATCTGGTCGCTGGTCTTCATCAATCCCCGCATGGCGGAACTGAAGAACCGGTCGCCGATGCTCGAACACCATGGGCATCCGACCGAGGAGCGCGTCATCCTGCCCGCGGCCTATCTGGCCACCCTTGCCTTCCGGGCCGAGCACCGAGAGCAAGTGACCAAGGCTCTGGAGGAGATTGCGCACCGCTTCGAGGGGGAGGTGCTCGCCGAGAGGATCGCCGAGCACGAATGGCAGCATCGCTTCAAGCTGATGGTCGTGAAGAGGCTCGGCCCTTCGCTGGTGCCGGCGGAGGTGGTCGTGCCGCTTTCCCGGCTGGGGGCGGCGATGGCCGACATCGAGCGCAAGGTCAACCAACCGATCGTGAAGGAAGGCGTGATCATCCGCCAAGGCACCGGCGGCGAACCGGAGGCCGTCATCCTCGGGTTCATTCCGAGCGACCAGCGCCACTTCACCTACAACTTCGTCTTCGGTCTGGTGCTCACGGTGATGAAGATCGCCGAGCGGCACGGCGGCCGACCGTACGCAACCGGCCTGTACTTCTCGAAGTGGGCCTATCACATTCTCGGGCGCGAACGGACCAGTCGCCTGCGCGGGCTCAAGATGCGCGTCGACCCCCACGGCATTATGAACCCCCGCAAGGTGATCGGCAACGGGATGCTCGGGATGGCGCTGAGCCTGGCCGGCCAGTTCGAGCCACTCATCCGCCCCTTCGGCAACCACGTCATCACCCAGATTGGCGAGCGGCCGGCGGCGCCGGTGCGTGATATCCCGCCCGACGTCGCCTGGTACGCCTACTCATGCTCGCAATGCGGCTACTGCGTGGAAGAGTGCGACCAGTTCTACGGCCGTGGCTGGGAGAGCCAGAGCCCCCGCGGGAAGTGGTATTGGCTGCGTCAGTATATGGAGGGCCACGCGAACTGGGACCAGAAGATGGTCGACACGATACTCGCGTGCACGACGTGCGAGCTATGCAATCAGCGGTGCTCGGCGGCGCTGCCGATCGAGCCTTCTTGGATGAAGCTGCGCGGCCAGCTCGTCGAGGAAAAGAGGAAGATGACCTTCCCGCCGTTTGAGATAATGGCGGCGGCCCTCCACAAGGAAGGGGACATCTGGGCCGGCTACCGGCGTGACAGGTCGAACTGGTTCCCCGAGGATCTGAAGGCAAAGCACTGGCCCGGGAAGAAGGCGCCGGCCGTGTACTTTGCCGGCTGCACGGCCAGCTACGTGGAGCACGACATAGGCCAAGCCTCCGCCCGCCTCCTGGATGAAGCAGGAGTCGACTACACGTACATGGGCGAGAAGGAGAGCTGCTGCGGGACGCCGATGTTGGTGGCAGGGAAGTGGGATCTCTTCGCCCAGACGCTGCGCAAGAACGTCGCCGCCGTCAAGGCGACGGGCGCCGATACCGTCATCTCCTCCTGCCCCGCCTGCGATATGATGTGGCGCTGGGTCTACCCGGAGTGGGCCGAGAAGCTGGGTATCCCCTATCAGATCCAGGCCAAGCACTATAGCGAGGTGATCTCCGACAAGCTGAAGGAGGGCACCTTCAAGTTCACGCACGAGGTGCCGGCCACCAAGGTCACCTGGCACGACTCGTGTCATATCGGCCGCGTGTCGGGTGTCTACGAGCCACCACGCGACGTGATCAAGGCCATACCGGGGGTGGAATTCGTCGAGATGACGCACCACCACGAGGAGGCTCACTGCTGCGGTTCGGTTCTCACACTGCTAAAGGACCCGCAGGTCGCCCACGACGTCGGCGACATCCGCCTGAAGGAAGCGACGGTCGTCGGCGCCGAGGCCGTCCTCGCCCTCTGCCCGTGTTGCCAGTTCCAGCTTCGCCTAGCCAGCGAGAAGCGGGGCAGTCACGTGCCGGTGCACGACCTGGCGTCGTTTGCCTGCCGAGGGCTTGGCTTCGAGTTCGAAGACCCCAATCCCGAGGTCATGCGCCAGTGGGCGGTCTTCGAGGCGATGATCGCCCTGATGACCCCCCGCGGGTTTGCCGGCCTGATGGACACGATGTGGCCGGAGCTGCTCGACGCGATGCCGCTGAAGATGGGGGCAATCATGCGAGCGGTCGGCCAGGCAGGACCACTGGGCGGTCTCGTGCTGAACGCCATGCGCCCGGCGTATCCCGTCCTCTTTCCCCGCCTCCTCCCCGCGATGATGCCGAAGGTGATGGAGACGATGCTGGAGCGGGTCGGCCAGCAGATCCCGATGCCGGACTACATGCGGGAGCAGATGCC
>JAJZQK010000187.1 GCA_021847625.1 Chloroflexota bacterium | reverse complement strand
ACAGCGGCACCCCCCGGCTGCCCCGGCGGGCGAGGGCAAGCGCCAGGTAAGCGGCGGCGATGCTGTCGATCAGAATGGCGGCGGGCTTCGTGGCCATCGCCCGCGCCAATGCCGACCCGCCGGCCGCCAGCGCCAGCGGAAATGGTTGCTCGGGGATGGAGACGAAGGTGAGCATGGCGCCGTGTCGCGGCGCCGCGGCGGCCATCCGTTGGTGGTAAAGGTAGCCGCCGGTCATCGTGGCAGGGTCGCCAAGCGTTATCAAGGAGAGGTCCAGCGTGCGCGTCATTCAAGTCTCTCCCACGCCGTTCGGCGCTGCCGGCATCCTCGGGGGCGGCGAGCGCTACCCCCTCGAGCTCGCCCGCGCCCTCGCGCCGATGGTCGACTGCGAGCTGCTCACCTTCGGCCGCTTCGGCGGCATCCGGAAGGACGAGACGGGGCTGCTCATCCGGACCTTGCCGGCCAGGCATTGCCTATACGGGCATCCGGCGCACCCTCTGGCCCCGGCCCTCGTCCTCGCGGTGCGGCAGGCCGACGTCGTCCACGCCCACCAGATGCGCAGCGCCCCCGCCAAGCTAGCTGCCCTCGCCTGCCGTCTCTGGCGGCGGTCGACGGCCGTCACCGACCACGGCATGTACGGCGGCGATTGGCGGGGACTGCTGCAGCGCTCCTTCGACGCCTTTCTGTTCGTCTCCGCCTTCTCCGCCCGCGTCGCCCGCGCGCCCGCCTCCCCCACGCGCCTGATCTACGGAGGCGCCGACCCGCGCCGCTTCGCCCCTCGGCCGCGGGAGGAGCGCGAGGGGCTCCGTTTCGTCGGCCGGGTGACGCCCCACAAGGGAATCGACGTCCTCATCCGGGCCCTCCGCCCGGCGTCCGCCTGCTGGTGGCCGGCGCCGCGGGCTACGACCCCCGCCCGCCGGAGTCCGGCTATCCGGACTATCTCCACCGGTTGGCCGCGGGCAAGGACGTCCACTTTCTCGGCGCGGTGGCCGACTGCGAACTCCCCCGCCTCTACCGGCAGGCCAAGGCCGTCGTGCTACCCTCGGTCGAGCGAACGTGCTACGGCCGCGCCATCGCCGTCTCCGAATTGCTCGGGCTCGTCGTCCTGGAGGCGATGGCCAGCGCCACGCCCGTCATTTGCAGCCGCCTCGGCGGCCTGCCGGAAGTCGTCATAGACGGCGGCACCGGCCTGCTCGTCCCCCCGGGCGACGTCGACGCCCTCCGGGATCGAATCAGTTGGTTGCTCGCCGATGAAAAACGGGCCCGTGCGCTCGGCGACAATGGCCGCGACCTGGTCTGTCAGCGCTTCACCTGGCAAGCCTGCGCCGAACGGTGCCTTGCCGTGTACGAATCCCTACTGTCCCGGCGTCCCTGGCCTGACGTCTAGAACCAGCGCTACCCCTGTCTCCCATCGCCCCAGGCAGCAACCGGTGCGACTGGCCGATCTCACCTACGAGAGATGGCTGACCGGGTCCATTCGCAGTCGGAACACCGCTCGCCCTTAGTAGGCGAGCACCCGGCTGAAGCTGGCCCAGGCGACGTCGTTCTCCCATATCTTGACAGTGATCGTCGCCAGGCTGGCAACATGCGGCCGGTCGGCCAGGGACTGGCAGAGAATGCGCGCAAAATGCTCAAGGCTGGGGTTCAGACCGGCGAACTCCGGCAGGTCGTTGAGGGTCCGGTCCCTATAGCGAGTCCGGAGGCCCTCGAGCTGCTCCTCGACGTCCACGATATCCACGAGATAACCGTGTTGATCCAGGGACGGCCCTTCCAGTTGTACCTCGACCACATAATGATGAGCGTGACGCTCGTTCTCAGGTCCCCAATCGCCACCGACGAGGAAGTGCTGGGCCATGAAATCGCGTCGCACGGCAACTGTGTACATCGGTCACCACCTGCCCCTTAGAGTATGCCGACAATTGGTCGGTGTTGCTGTCCCTCGCTTACCTCGTCCCCTGCCACCTACTAAAATGGTAGACCAAGGTCGGGCTGGCGTCAACACGGCCAGGAGGCCGACAACAGGGTGACGTGCCATTGGTTGTCCAGCTGGTTCGGCGAGGGTCTGCCAACCCTTCCTATCGAGGAGTACGAGCACATGGCTGGCATGTCCCACCCCAGCGCCGTCAAGGACCTCGAGCATCTCGACGGGCCGGCATTCGCGGAGCGCTATCTCCATTTGATGATACCCCACCACCAGGGGGCCCTGCTGATGAGTCAAGACGCCCTGCGGCAGGCGCGGGACCCGCGGGTGCGGTTCCTGGCCGGCTCGATTATCCACGCCCAGCGCAGCCAGACCGAGCGAATGCGGGGCAGCCGCACGCCCCGGCCGAGACCGTCTCCACTCGGGAGCTCTTCGCTACCACGAAGCCGCGAGACCAGTCGGCGGCGTAGCGCCGGCAGCGGCTGATGTCTCGTCCGAGCCTGCCTGGCTGACCATGCCGCTTTGCGCTTGCCAATTTGCCCCTTATCGGGTAAGTATTCCAGCAGCACGCCCTGGGGTTGCACCGAGCCTTCTCTGGCGGCTCGGCATCTTCTCAGACTGGCGGGCTCGACTGCTATATGGGCTGGACGTATGTGCGGCGGTCGGCCGGACGTGGTTGGTTCCGGCGGTATGGCGGTATGGACCTTGCACGCTTTCAGGAAACCCACTGCGAAGAGCGGAGGTGACGATGTCAACGGAAGAAGACAAATCCCCAGGCGATCTGGTTCGTGGCATGGAGGTACGCCCGGCCAAGGACACTTACAACCAGGTCCGCCTGCTTACCAACCATGGAAACGTGGACCTACGCTACTACCAGGTACCCAACGCCCGCAGCGCCGTCGTCCTGGTTGGCGGGGTCGGCGGTGGTTGGGATACCCCGGCCCGTGGCCTCTACCCACGCCTCTGCCGGGAGCTGATCGGGGCGGGGATCGCTTCGATCAGGGTACGCTACCGGTATCCCACCAGCCTGCCCGAATCGGTGCACGACGTCCTCGCCGGCCTAGCCTTCCTGCAGGAGGAAGGTATCGACCGCTTTGCGCTCGTCGGCCACTCCTTCGGCGGCGCCGTCGTGATCCAGGCAGCCGTCCTCTCGCCCACCACGCGCACGGTTGTAACGCTGGCCAGCCAGTCCTACGGAGCTGGACCGGTGTCAGAGCTGCCCGCGGGCTGTTCGATTCTGCTGCTCCACGGGACGGCCGACGCGGTGCTCTCGCCGTCCAACTCCCAGCAGATATACAAGATCGCCCGCGAGCCCAAGCGGATCGTGCTCTACGAGGGCGCAAGCCATGGGCTGGATGGAGTATCCGGAGAGGTGTGCCAGACCGTGCGGGAGTGGCTCCTCGCCGAGATGGCCGAATGACGCGCAGGATGTCCCCCGCGATTTGCCAGTCCGTATGGCCATCGCTCGGCGCTTTTTGTTCTTCGCCACGAAGCCGGCCAAACCATGGCAAAGGCCCCAAGAGCGGTTAGTCATTTCGGCTCATGGGGCCTGTGAGGACGGATCTTGCGAGCCGCCTAGCGGCCCTCGGATTCCTTGCCCTTCTCGATGAGGTCGCGGACCTTCTGGCCGCCTTTGTGGCCGATCTCCTCGAAGTGCTCGTGACCGTACTTCTCCGAAACCTTCTCGCCACCCTTGTGGCCGATCTCCTCGAAGTGCTCGTGGGGGTACTTCTCAGAGACTATCTCGCCACCCTTGTGGCCCCCCATCTTGCCGATCTCCTCGAAGTGCTCGTGACCGTACTTCTGGGAGACCTTCTCGCCACCCTTGTGGCCGGCCTCGCTCACCGTCATCTCCTTGTTCTTCTTCTCATTCTCCTTCGCCATACTCTCTCACCTCCTTCCTTCACCGTCTTACATATGTCAACATGCCCGCACTTACCGTGCCAACTGGCCGGGTGGCAATACTGTGGCCACATCAGTTCATAGATTGCCGGGAGAAGGGGTGCGTCGCACGTGATCAGTGATGAGCGCAAGCAAGGACTACGCATCGGCGCCGTCGGCCTGGGGCAGATGGGCAGCCGGATAGAAGGACTTCGGCCTCATCCTCAGGCAGGCCGCCGAACTGTCCATACCCATGCCAGCCACCGCCGTCGCCCAGCAGATGTACGCGGCCGAACACGCCGCGGGAAGGGAAGAGGATTACTCGGCCATCATCCGACTGATGGAAGCCCTGGCCGGCCTTGACGTCTAGACGGGTTGTCTCTCCGACCCTCGTGCCGGGCGTGGCGCCGCAAACCCGCTGCGTACCACCGGAAAACCCTGGCGGCGGACGAGGGCCGGCACGATCACCTTTGCCCCGGGTCTGCTCCAGCCATATCCGGGCTTCCGCGCCGGGCCTCGCCTATTCCTGCTCCGGCTGACGGGTGACGTAGACGCTCACCAAACCGAGGGCGGAAACCGTTAGGCCGACGATGATGTCGTTCACCGTGGCCGCGGCGATGTTGGAATACCCCAGCACGAACGGGGCGACGATAAGCCACAACCCCACGACCACATGCCCCCAGCTCAGCCAGGTCCGGTGGTCACCGCTGATCGCCCTGGCGGCGCCGAGAGCGGCGATGGTCAGACCGATGATTATGTCGTTGCCGGGCGCCGGGGACAGCACGGCGTACCCCAGGACGAACGGGGCGATTACCTCCCACACGCCGATGGCCGCGGTTATCCCGCTGGTTATCCTCACCTCTGTCGTCGATGACTTGACGTCCACGGTAGATCCCCTTCTCGTTCCAGTGTCGGTAAACATATCGCACAACTGGTGCCACGAGGGACCCTATTCCTGCCCAAGTATCGTCGCCAGCAAGAAGTGGACCCAGACACCGACAATCCGTCCCGTGGTTGTCACTCACCGCCGTCTGGGAGAACGGCCCAGTGACATAGCGGTCGGCAGTCGGCTGCAAGCCGCCGCAATACTGGCCAGTTGGCCGGGTTTAAGACTAGCCGCGGCGTCCGGACATCCTGGTCACCGCTCTCCCTCATGTTAGGGCAAACGGGCCGGCCCGTGCCACCTCGCGGCTAGGATCTGCGCTCGCTGTGCCGACGAGAGGGTCATGCCAACCCACCGGCCGTTCCTTGACAGCCGGCCAAGTGGCCGCCGTGCTGCCAAGATGCGGGTTTGCGGAGAGCGCAAGGGAGCAAGTATAGTTCAGTTAGGCTCACCGAACGGCCGCTGCCGGCGCGCGATTCCCAGGGCGGAGGGCACCATCCCGGTGCGGCTGGCCCACGTCGACAGGCTCGACGATGACAGCCTTTGGCTCCGCTACGAGGTCATCAAGTAGTAAGCCGGTCGGCAACCCGCGGCCTTGCCGCCGTCTGACCCGCCGCCGCGCCCGCCCGCCGCCGGAGACAGGCGACGGGCGGGTACTCATTCTTGGCTGCCCGCGTTGCGGACCGACTGGGCATCTGGCCAGACGCCCACCCGCAGCCCTTGCCTCGCCATCCCCAGTGCCGCCCGGTAGACGCCGTAGGCGGGAGACGAGCGCCCGGTCGCCACGGCGACCGCCTCGCCAGGCCAGTAGACGTAGAGGTCAGGTTCGGGCAGCGGCCGCGTGAGGAGATCCTGGGCGCCGCCGTTCAGCCACCGCACGGCCGCGGCGAAGCTCTGGAACTGCTCCTTGGGCTTCCCCCACACGTCCAGGAGCCCATAGGCACCGCCATCGGTCCAGTTGTCGCGCCATTCGTAGTAGAAGATGCCCGTTGCCCCCGCTCCGATCGAGCGGGCCACGAAGCTGCCGATCTCCGCCGACGTGGCTCGGCCGTCCCGCCTGTTCAGCTCTGTGACCCACACGGGACGTCCCCAGAGACGAAGGAGCATATCGGTAGTCAAGGCGTAGTACTCGGTGTCCGTGCCAGCGTCCGGATAGAGGTCGAAGCCGACGACGTCCCCACCCCGGAAGATCTGGCTGGCGGAGACACCGGTGATCGGCTGCAGCCCCCACCACCAGTAGGCGAAGTCGGAGACGAGCACGACGTGGTTCTGGTCTTCCTGGCGCACGATGTCCGCCGTCTCCTGCATGAAGGCGCCCAGGTTGTCGTAGGTGAACTCGCGCCAATCCCGCCAGGACTCCTCGAGACCGCTGTTAGCGTCTGAGGCGGCAACGGGTATGCTGGTCGGCGGCAGCACGTCCGCGAAGGAGGCGAACTGTGACGACCAGCTGGAATTCAGCTGCACCAGAGAGGGGTCGCGCACGGCCAGCCAGGTGCGGAAGGCCCCTACGGTGTACTTGTTGTAGTCGCAGAGCGCGCCTTTGGGATACTGCAGCTCATTCATCACCTGATAGGCAATCACCGCTGGATGGTCGCGGATGTGCCGAACCGTTTGCCTGACATAGTCCTCGAACAGGCGGCGATAGTCGGGATGGTTGATGCTCGGGAAGTCGCCTATCAGCTGCCTGCCATCAGCGCCGACCATGACCCAACCGCTGTAGCGCATCCAGAACCAGGGCGGCGTGTTGAGGTCCATCGTCGCGTACGAGAAGAGCGGCACCACGTAGAGGCCATATTGAAGCGCCTTGTCGAGGAACGCGTCGACCAGATCGAACTGGTAGTTCCCCTCCAGGTACGGCACGACGTCGCGCCACCCGAAGTCGGCCCGCACCGTGTTCAGGCCCATGTCTCGCATAAGCTGCAGATCCCTATCCCAGCTAGAGAGTTGCCGCGCCATGTGGTAGGTGACGCCGACCGGCAGA
>JAJZQK010000186.1 GCA_021847625.1 Chloroflexota bacterium | reverse complement strand
CACCGCCGTCGTGTTCCCTTGACATTTGACGTCCAGACGTCTATACTATTGGCCATGAACGACGAACTGACAAGGTACGCACCGGGTCGCGTCCGCGACGCCATCCTTCAAGTCCTGACACTGACATCTGAGCCCCTTACAGTTAAGCAAATCGAGGAGAGGGTGACCAAGGTTATCGGCCCTACCCCAACGTCCTCGGTGAGGTCCTACTTGCGTTTGAATACACCGAACGTCTTTGTCCGCGAGGACCGCGGCGTATACCGCGTCGCGCGCGAGACTGGCGGAATTCAACGGGAGATCGCTCAAGTCCAGACTTGGGCGAAACCGGTTAATGTCGGCAGAGCACAGTTAGTGCACGCCGACTGTTTCGATTGGTTCGAGAGCCAGGAGGACAATAGCATCACCGCCGTCGTGACCGATCCACCCTATGGTTTGCAGGAGTATACCCCGGAACAGCAGTTCAAGCTCCGCAACAAGAAAGGTGGAGTATGGAGAATCCCTCCGTCGTTTGACGGCCATGTCAGATCGCCATTGCCGCGGTTCACGACGCTTACTGGCTCCCAGATCGAGAAACTGCGCATGTTCTTCTTCGTCTGGGCGTGCCTGTTGCTGCCCAAACTCGTACCTGGCGCCAACGTGGTCGTAGCATCCAATCCGCTGCTGTCTTATGTCGTCTCAGGGGCCCTGGCAGAAGCAGGACTGGAACGGCGAGGGGAGATAATAAGATTAGTAATGACCATGCGCGGCGGTGATCGACCGAAGGCAGCCCACAGAGAGTTTCAATCTGTCAGCGTCATGCCTCGGTCTATGTGGGAACCGTGGGTGGTCTTCAGAAAGCCAATCGAGGGGAGAGTCCAGGACAACTTGCGAAAGTGGAAAGCAGGAGGGTTTCGGCGGCCATGCGCAGAGAGGCCGTTTGGAGATGTGATACCATCCTCACCAACCAGACCGAACGAACGGGAACTGGCACCTCATCCCAGTCTCAAGCCACAGGCGTTTCTTCGCTCTCTTGTGCGTGGCGTGCTACCTCTCGGCGAGGGCGTTGTATTGGATCCTTTCGCCGGAGCAGGGTCAACACTGGCTGCCGCGGAGGCTGTTGGCTACCATAGCGTGGGAATTGAGAAGGATCTTCACTATTTCAACGTGGCGCGGGAAGCAATTCCAAGGTTGGCAGCGTTTCAACCTAACGGAAAGGACTAGGTTCTGTAGACCCAATTCTCGCGAAGCTTCTTGATTCCCTCGCAGTGTAAGGTTGCCGTGCGAGTACCTAGCTCGCCCCGGGGATTTCGCCTGAAGTCTTCTACAGTGACCCGGCCCAAGTACGCCTCAGTAATCGTCATCGGCCTCCGTTCTCGAGCCGGTTCGGTCTCCGTGTCCACATCGTAGACAAACACGCACATCCACCGGTCCCTAGCGCCGTGGGTATCCACGGCACCGCCAGCTTTTCGGGTTGTCTTGATCTCAACGCCTTTCTCTCCGGCGTGAACTGCGTTTCCCGGGTAGACGCCCTGCACGACCAAGTCCGGATGGCCATTGAAGTACAGATTCTCGGTGAGGACTCGTGAATGCTTGGCCAAACTGGCGGTAAGCATGTCCGACAGGACTCCTGACATGATTGCCGGCCGGAGCATATCATCAAGCCTCCGCAGCCCCTTCGCGGCAAGAAAGGAATTGACGTCGTAGAAGAAGTCATACACGTCCTGCATTGCCATTTCGAAGTCCATAAGCCTCAATTCATAAGAGAGCTGCGCTTGCTCGTTGAACTTCGTCTGGTCTACTGTATTCCTCATAATCCCCATTCGTCGGTTCTTCGTTCCCCTTTTACTGGCACTCGTAAACCACCTATGTGTCCCACTCTTGCACACCCAGAGACCGCTGCAATCCCCCCGTCCGCTCTCAGAGCATTCCTACACAACCCAACTGATGTACTCCTCACCCTTGGACGCTCATCGGCTTTCTGCCTGGAACCAGCGAAGCAGTCCTGGAAATCACAAGAGGCGTTCAGCCCAGCAAGCAACCTATGCCCAATACTACCGCAAGGGATCTGCTCGTGTCAATTGCCCTTGGGCTCTCCACAGGCCAGGCGGCGCAGGGCCTCGGCCAGCCCGACGGCGACGCACCAGCGCCGGCCCTTACGCGAGGCGAACGCCAGGCCGTGGGAATGCTGCAGGCAGCCCGCCGCCCGCAGCCGCGAGATCAGCGCCTCGTAGGCGTCGACGCCCAGTCCCACCGCCCGCGCGCATTCCTCCCGGGGCGGCAAGAGGCCGGCCGGGTCGGCCAGCGCCCACAGGCAGGCGACCCTCTGCGGCAGGCCGGCCCGACCCTCCCGCGAGCGCCCCTTCCGCTCCGCCAGCCGCCCACCGTCTTCGCCCCGCGCCCGCGCCCGCAGGAACGTCAGCGCCTGCGCGCACCGGCGCTGGGCGCTCGCCGCTGCCAGGCCGTGCACTCGCTCGATCTCGCGGAAGGTCAGGCCGTCGAAGTAACGCCAGCGGAGGACGTGCCGGTGGCCCTCGGGCAGCAGGGCCAGCAGCTCGCGGCAGAGGAGAGGATCGGTCGGGTCCGCCACGACACTCCCCGCGGCCTGGCTCTCCACCAGGTCGACCAGCTCGGCGTGAGGCAGGCTCTCCACCGCCGGGCCGTCCCATTGCAGGAAGGTTCGGCGATAGTCAAGGATCGCCAGCGGGAAGAGGCGGTTGAACCAGGCCCCGAATCGGCCCTGCCCCGGCCACCGCCGCAGGAGGTCGGCCAGGATGAGGTACCCCTGCTGGAGGAGGTCCTCGCCGTCGAGCGGGCCCCAGCCGCCCGGCCCCCGGCACCTCCCCACCGTGCGCGCCATCGCCGGCCGCAGGCGCTCGTACAGGGCCGCCAGCGCGGTATCGTCGCCCTCCTTGGCCCTTGCCGCTAGTTCGTCGAGGCCTTCCTCGAGCATCTTACCCCCTTTTCCTTAGAACAGATGTTCTACCAAAAAGTATACCAGTAGCCAAACGCCGCGTCAATAGGCTGATGGTAAGGGAAGAAGAGGCTCGGCGGCTCACAGCCGCCACGCGGGCCCTCTTATTGCCGGCCGGTTAGCGTTACCGGGCTCGCATGGTATAATGCGCCAATGATGAAAGGGGGCCCCCCGGGCAAACGGCTGCCGAACGACGTCGTCATCGCCCTCGCGCTATCCGTGTTTCTGGCCGCCGTCTACCTGCTGACGACCACCGCCAACATGCAGATCACCTCCGACGAGGGGGTCAACCTGGCCCTGACCGAGAACGTGGCCAAGTTCTTCCACTTCGACGTCGAGCAGATGGCGACGCTCACCAGGGTGATACCGGCCGAGCACGGGCTCGACGGCCTGCACTACTCCAAGTACGGCGTCGCCCAGGCCCTGCTCAGCACGCCGTTCTACTGGCTGGCCCAGTCGCGCGACACGCTGGGGGTGGTCAACACCGTTCTCCTGTTCAACGCCGTGGTCACGGCAGCGGCCGGCGGCTTCGTCTACCTGCTGGCCAGACAGCTCGGCTACGGCCCCGGCCTGAGCGTCGTCCTGGCGCTCCTCTACGGTCTCGCCTCGCCCGTCTGGGTCTACACCAAACGCTACATGAGCGAACCCTTGAGCGCTCTCGCCCTCACCAGCGCCGCCTACTTCGCCGTGCGCGCCGTGGGCCGGGGGCCGGTCTGGCCGCTCATGGCGGGGCTGTGCTTCGGGATAGGCGTGCTCAACAAGACGGCGAACGCCGCCTTCCTGCCGATCTTCCTGCTCTTCCTGCTGCTGGCCGGCCCGCCGGACAACCGCCAGTGGTACCGGCGGCTGCTGTGGCGACCGGGCTGGGGGCGAGCGGTCGCCTTCGCCCTCCCCGTCGCCCTCGCCGCCGCCACGGTCGCCTACTACAACTGGATCCGCTTCGGCGAGGTCCTGCACACGGGCTACGGGCCGCAAGAGGGCTTCTCCGTGCCCATCTACGAGGGGCTGGCCGGCCTTCTCTTCTCGCCCGGCAAGAGCGCCTTTCTGTACTTCCCGTTACTCGTCCTCCTGTTCTTCTGGACGGGCGCTTTCCTTCGCTGCCACCTCGCCGCGGGGCTGCTCCTCCTAGGCCTGCTCGTGGCTCATTTCCTCCTCTACGCCGAGTGGTGGATCTGGTGGGGCGGCTGGAACTGGGGCGTGCGCTTCCTCGTGCCGGCCTGGGGCTTCGCCATCCTGCTGCTGGCAGAAGGGCTCCGCAACCTGCGCCGGCCGGAAGGCCTCGCCCACGGGCGCCTAGCCCTCGTCGGCGTGCTGGCCGCGCTCAGCATCGGCGTGCAGGTCCTGGGCGTGCTGGTCGACCACACCGTGTTCATCGCCAGCCTCATGCCCCTCTCCGCGGACCCGGACCGACTGACGCTCGTCGACATCGCCAGCCAGCCGATCCTGAACCAGTTCCGCTACCTGGACCCCGGCCATCTCGACTTCGGCTGGATGCGGACGAACCAGGACCCGCCCTTCGACCAGGTCTCGCTGACCGCCCTGGCCACGGGCGTCGTCACGGGCCTCGCCGGCCTCGCGCTCGTCGCCTGGCAGCGGGGGCGGGGGGTGCTCTCGCTCTTGGCCATCGCCGCGGCCGTCGTCGTCGTCGCCAGCGGCAGCCTCACCTACCTGGAACAGACCTACGGCCAGGAGGACCGCTCCGCCCGGCAGACACAGACCTACATCGCCGAGAATAGGAGCGAGCGGGCCGGACTGGTCTACCTCGCCCCCCAGTACATGTCCCTCTGGGCCAACGCCTCCAAGCTTGCCATCCCCACCTTCGGCACCTACGAGGAAGACCCGCTCAAGCCGCCCACCGAGAAGCACCTGGAGCAGATGGCGGCCGCCTACGACGAAATCTGGCTCGTCTCCCAGTACGCCCCCGCCGGGGAGGGCAACGGGCTCGAACGTTGGCTGGCGAGCCACGGCTTCCGCCAGAGCGAACAGTGGTACGGCCCGTTCCGCCTGGCGAGCTACCGCATGGGCGGCCCGGCCCAGGTCGATTTCACCCCCGTGGATGCCAACCTGGGTGGGGCCGCGCGCCTCCTCGGCTACACCGTGGAAGACGCCGACCGCCCCCGCCACCCCGGGGAGACGATCAACGTCACCCTCCGCTGGCAGTGCACGCGGTCGCTCGACCAGGACTACACCGTCTTCGTCCATCTGCTGGACGACCATGAGCAGGTCTGGGGGCAGCAGGACGTCGCCCCCGGCGGCGGCTTCGCCCCCACGAGCAGCTGGCAGGTCGGCCAGGTGGTCGACGACCACTACGCCATACCCCTCAAGGGGGACGCCCCCGCCGGCACCTACCGCATTGAGACAGGGATGTACCTGGCGGCCGACGGCCAGCGCCTGCCGGTGCTGGATGACAAGGGCGCCGAAGCCGGCAACCGCATCCTCCTGCCCACGACCATCCAAGCGGCACCCTAGCAGGGGAGGGATTCGCGACCGGAATTCACCGCGGAGAGCACAGAGAACGCAGAGGAAGGAAGAGGATCTCTCGGCGCCTGCCATGGTGACGGCTCACATCAACCCAAAAACCAGCAGCCAGGTGCTTGGCCGTAGGGGCTACCGACGGTCGCCCTCTCCGTGCCTGGCCGCTGTCCGTGCCCTTGTGGGTGGCCACCCTATACCTACCCCTGTCATCCCCGCGGAAGCGGGGATCCATCCGGTATTTCTAGGGGCAAGTCGGCCTTAGGCGGATTCGCCCGTCTCCGGCGCACTGACGACCATCAACCCAGCCTGATAATCGGGGTACGGTTGAGGAACGACCGCCGCCCGTTCGCCCATCGGACGACCCTCACCCTTGCCCTCTCCCTGGAAGGGCGAGGGAACCCACGCTCGGCGTCTTTCCGACAATGGGGCGATTCTTGGCTCAGCACCAAAGGGCGACCGTCCCGCGTTGCGGGACTTCCTGCGGCCGCCGGTTGCCCCTACGGCCAAGCGCATGCCAGGTCGGCACTTTGGTGGCCGCAGGATCGCACAACCGGGCAAGACCGTCAACTTCAATCCACAAATCGCGACAAGCAGCCCCTCTTACTCTCTCCGCGCCCTTCGCGCGGTGAATCCGGCCCCCGCACCCCCTTGCAAACAGCCGCACCATCGCCCAAAATGTGCCCAAAGGAGGGTTATCTTGATCCCCATCGTCTCGTTCGTCGGCAAGTCCAACGTCGGCAAGACGACATTCCTGGAGAAGGTGGTCGCCGAGCTCAAGCGCCGCGGCTACCGCGTCGCCACCATCAAGCACCATGGGCACGATTTTGAGATCGACCAGCCGGGCAAGGACACCTGGCGCCTGGCCCAGGCCGGCAGCGACGCCGTCGTCATCTCCTCGCCCGCCAAGGTCGCCCTCGTCGGCCGCACCGATCACGACCTCACGCCCGACGAGATCGAGGCCACACTACTGCACGACGTCGACATCGTCATCACCGAGGGCTACAAACGGGGCGACAAGCCGAAGATCGAGGTCTCGCGCCGGGAGAAGGGAAGCGAGCTCCTTTGCAGCGAGGAGGAGTTGCTGGCCATCGCCAGCGATCAGTCCTTCCCGCTGAACGTCCCGCAGTTCGACCTGAATGACGCGGCGGGGGTCGTGGATCTACTCGTGGAGAAGGTCATCATCCCCGCCCAGGGCCGGCAGGTGGAGGTGATCGTGGACGGGAAGGCAATGCGGCCAGCG
>JAJZQK010000185.1 GCA_021847625.1 Chloroflexota bacterium | reverse complement strand
GTTTGCCGGGCCGCCTGGCCAGATGCACCAGCCCTCCCAAGGCTAGCGCAACCGCGATACCCAGTATGATGATTTCTTCCATTCGTCAGTGGCCTCCTTATCTTGTGGGCCGGCGATCGGCGTGTATGAAACTAGATCGCTGGGCCTCTCGTGCGCATTGTCGCCGGGGGGCCCGGAATCTACCCGCCCCGGCGACCCTGGCTGCCCTCGGTCTGTCTGGTAGCGACCGGAATGACGAAGGGTCGGTAAGGCTTCCCGCCCCCCTCGTAGAACTTGCCGAAGAACTCGTAGTAGTCAAGACGCAAGGCCTGAATCGCCACGATCAGCCCCTCCAGGCCGATGATGATCGCGTTGCCCAGGACCAGAACGGCCGGGCCGGCTAGAGGCACGCTGGCGAAGAGGGCGGCCAGCGTGAATACGACGATGCCCAGCCCGGCGTGGCTGAGGGCGAACGCCGCCAGACGCAGGAACGACAGCGTGTTGCTGACGTAGCGGACCAGCACGTCGAACACCTCTACCGCCGACTCCACGTAGTACGTGGTCCCCGCCTGGGGCTCCGGCTCGCCGCGGGCGGTGATCCCGAACCACGCCGCCAGGGGCCCCCTGAAGTAGAGGACGAGAAGGGGCGGGCCGATCAGACCGGCGATACCCAAGGCGCCGATGTTCAGTCCATTGAGGATGGCTAGCGCCGCCAGCAGCAGCCCCCAGAAGAGCCACAGCCCCACCAGCCCGTAGGGATCCAGGATGAGCGACATGTAGTCGCGGTTACGCCGCGCGTTGACGATGTGCAACATCATGCCGATCGTGAGCACGCCGAGCCCGAAAGCCACCGCTATCTCCAAGAAGAACGTCGTCTGGCGGTACGGATAGAACCAGAGGGCCGGGATGATCTCCTCCGACCCGAAGACCGTGCCGAACAATGTGCCGAAGAGCATCGACGAGACGCCGGCCGCGGCCAGGACGATGCCGAAGTCGCGACCGCCGTAGCGGATGATGCCCCGGGCCATCAGCAGCCCGACGATGGCCAGTACCGCTCCTTGGCCCAGGTCGCCGAACATCGTCCCGAACATAAACAGGAACAGGAAGGCGGCCAGCGGGGTCGGGTCGATCTCGTCGTAGCGCGGCAGGCCGTAGGTCGTGACCAGTATCTCGAACGGGCGCAGAGGTGACGGGTTGCCGAGCACCACCGGCGGCTCACCTTCGGGGCCCGCCGGCGATTTTCCTGCCGCTTGGGCTGGCCCGAGGGCGACGACGGCCCTGTTGCCGACGGCCGCCGCGACCTCGCTCTGCAAACGGCCGGCAACGCGCTTTGGCACCCAGCCTGTCAGGAGGCGGGTAGACGCCGTGCGGCCCGCCTGCCGCCAGGCTTCCACTGCCAGCTTGTTGACGAGCACCTCCGTCCGCGCCTGGGCAAGCTCTGCCGCATGGCGTCTACCAAGGGCGGTGAGGCCGGCCTCGGCCTGGCGAGCCTGTTCGGCCACCTCATCCCGTCGCCCGCAGATCTCCCGCAGGGCGTCCTCGGGACTGCCTCGCAAGTCAGCGGGTATCTCGACACGCTCGACGTAGGCGCTGCGCAGGGCCCGGTCGAGCACTTGTTGCTCCCAGCGCGGGGCGAAGGCGAAGATCAGCACGCGGTCGCCCAAGCGACCGATAGGAACGAGGGAATGAGGCGTGGAGGCCAGGCTGCCGCGCAGACGCTGCAGGTTCTCCATCGGTACGAGCCCGCTGACCAAGGTGAGGAAACGCAGCTGTCGCAGGTCCTCCAACGCCAGGCCCAGCGGCCTGAGCGGCGCCAGCTCCCGGACCACCACGTCGAGCCGCTCTACCTCTTCCCGGGCAAGCCGGGCTTCATCCGCCAGCCGGTATGCCTCGTCGGCGATCGGCGTCACGACAGCATCCGCTTCTGCCAACACGGCCTCCGGCCTGATTACGATGTCTGGGGGCGGTGACGCTTCGTTGGACAGACCGACAACCTCGAAGAGGTCGTCGAGGCGGCGCCAAAGGCCGTCGTAGGCCTGGG
Organism: Chloroflexota bacterium; assembly: GCA_021847625.1. The sequence continues at coordinate 4,681 of JAJZQK010000185.1, read as the reverse complement.
CCAGTTCGGCGGCACGACCCCAGGTCAAATCGGCTGCCCAGCCGCCCAGTTCATGCACGTCCAGCAGCTGGACCACGCCCAGCCGGCCCAGGATCGCCGTCATGGCTGGCAGGTCGGTGTCGAGGACGACGAGGGTGGTCTGCTGCATGGGGGCCGGCGTCCACATTCTAGGCCACCCCCGGGACGGTCGTGCCCCATAGAAGCCCGAGGATGGCTTCCGGCGGGCGACCGATGCGCTTGCCTTCCGCGATCACGGCCAGGTCGTGGACCTCCGTCTCTCGCAGCCAGAGGTAGGCGATCACTTCGCCAATGTGGAACGGGTAACCGACGAGGGCCAGGCGCGCCTGTCGATTCAGGTGCCGCTGCAATCGCACCTCGACCTCCCCGATGGGAGCCTTCGCCGCCTCCACGCCTCGCAGGACGGTGGCATAGACGTCGGGCAGTTCGGCGATGATGCCGGCCAGGTCGGGGGCCGCCGCCGCATGCTGGACGATCTGGTCCGTCATCCTGTAGCCGTACGGTATCGTGTAGTTGAATATCTCCTGGGGAGAGAGGTGGTAGAGCAGACGAAAGCGTATCAGCCAGTCGATGTTGAGCAAGTCGTAGCGGGCGCCGACGAGCTGGCGGGCGAGACGGCGGTCGAGCCCGTTGAGCAGCAGGACGTCGGCCCACAGGCGGCGATAGTAGTCGAGGTCGAGCGCTACGTCGACGGCGAAGAGCGAACCCTCCTCGTGGAAGCGTTCGAGCGGGACGCGCAAGACGCGGCCGTAGAGCGTGTCGGCCAGGATTCCCGCCGTGTCGGCCGGCCGGGCGGCGCGCAGAAGGTCCTCTACCGGCAACTGAGAGTAGTTGCCGAGGGGGAAGAGCAGGTCTCGCGCCTCTTCGATGGGCGAATGGCCGATAACAGCTCGCAGGATGGCCTTCAGGTTGTCCACCTCCTGACGACTGAGCAAGGTCTCGATGACGCGCCTGGGCGCTGAGCCAAGGCAGTCGATTAGCCGGTCATACGCATCCAGGAGAGCAAGACGGAGCGCTCGCTCCAACTCCGCCAGGTTGGGCCGCTGGAGCCCCTGGACCCTGCCCGCGTACCGGGTCTCGCCCAGCTGGCGCAGGACGTCCTCCGCGTCGTTGGCGGCGAGGAGGCGCTGCCAATCGGCCGGCTGGAGCAGGCGCGAGATCATCGCCCGGACAAGGGCATTTACCCTGGTGTAGTGGAGGATGACGTTAGGCATAGATTGGCTCAGCCCTCCTCCGACGAAGTGCGGCCGAGGATCTGCTGCACCACCATCTCGATCGCTTCCGGCAGCCGGGGGGTGGCTTCCTGCTCCAGGACCTCGGCGTGGTGGCGGGCCGAGCCCAACATCTGCTCCGAGCGCCCATCTCCTTGGGCGCGCGCCTGGGCTGACATCCTGGAAACCTGCTGTTCGATGTCCCGGTTGGCCTGTTCCCGAAGCTCGGCGATCTGCTGCTCGGCGTCTTCCTGGATCGCCCGTGATTCCTCCCGGGCCTCGTCGATGATCCGGCGCGCCCGCTCCTCGATCTCCAGCACCCGGCGCACCAGCGCCTCGGGACCACGAGCCTGCTCTGCCATTGCCTCCGCCCCGTCGTCTGTCTTGGTCTTCCTTCAAGCGGCCTGGTATGCGCCAGCTCTGACCGCTATGTATATAGGCGAGCACGATTCGTGCCAGCTGCCCGCCTTGCGCCGTCCTTGTGCAACCGACTTGGGCAGTGGGCGCAAGGTTGGTGAGCACAAGTCCCCGCCGAGGTCGTTGACAAGCTGCTGGCCCGCGGTTACACTTGCCGTCGTGAATTCTCGGGACTACACAACTCGCCAACGCAAGGGTCTGTTCGCGGCCACCCTTGCGCAGATGATGGTCGCGACCTCCAGTCTGGCGCTTGCCCCTTTGGCGAGCCTCATTCAGGCGGACTTCGGGCTGACACGGGCCGAGCTGGGGGTGATGCTCGCCGCGGGTGCGACGGGGTCGGTCATCATTGCCATGCCGTCCGGGTGGCTCTCGGACATCCTCGGCGTGCGGCGGGTTGTCTTCACGGGATTGGTATGGGGAGGGTTGGTCTTCGCCACCGTCAGCCTGACCGGCTCGGCGCCGCTGGCGTTGCTCTTGGTGCTCTGTTCGGGCCTGGGCACCGGCGTGATCAGCCCCGCCACGACGAAGGGCATCCTCTACTGGTTCCCCGCCCGCTTCCGGGGCACGGCGATGGGCATCAAGCAGACCGGCTACGCGCTGGGCGGGGCGGCGACGGCGGCCATCCTGCCGACGCTGGCGCTGAGCCTCGGTGGGTGGCGGCAGGCGGTGCTAGCCGTCGGCGTCGTGGCCACCTGCATGGCCGTCGTCTACCTGCTGCTGTATAGCGAGCATCCCCAGCAGACGTACGCTGGCGTTGGCCAGCCCTCCGGCTTGGCGATGATACGCCTTGTCTCCACAGATCCGCGGATCCTAAGCCTGGCGGCGCTTGCCTTCTGCTACGGGTACAATCAGTCGACCCTTATGGGCTATCTCTCCCTCTATCTGCAGGAAACGCTCAGTATGTCGATCGTGGTGGCCGGCGGATTCCTGATGCTGGCCCAGGTCAGCGGGGCCGCCGGGAGGCTCGGCTGGGGCATCATCAGCGACCGCTTCTTCGGCAGCCGGCGGGCGCCTGTGCTGGCCTTCGTGACCGCCCTCTGCGGGGTCACCTCCCTCATCTTCGGCACGCTTGCGCCGGTCGTGCCTTCGCTGGCGCTGGGGGCGCTCGTGGTCCTATTCGGGCTCACAGCGGTGGGATGGAGCGGCCTCTACCACGTGTTTGCCGGCGAGACGGCCGGACGCGAGAAGGCCGGCACGGCCGTGGGCCTCTGCCTGATGGTGTGCTCGGTGGGCTCCGTCCTCGGGCCGCCGATCTTCGGATTCATCGTGGACGCTACCCATTCGTACACCGTGGCCTGGGCGTCGCAGGCGCTCGCCGCCTTCGGCGGGGTGACGCTGATACTGCGCATGCGGCGGGAGGTCGGGTTGTCTCCCACCGCCCAGGCGGCAGAATAGGAATCGCTGTATCCACGCTGGGCCCATATTCTGGTCGCCGGCTAGCTTCGCTGGTGCACAGGCTCGTCGTCTGTCAGCGACGCATCAATATGGAGAAGCCGAAGGCAATGAGCAGCACCGGCCAGATGAGATCCCAGCTAACCCAAGCGAAAACGTTTAGGCTCAGGGCGAGGAAGAACAGACCCATCACCACGAGGATCGTCCCCATGCGCCGCCGCCTGCGTTCGCGTTTCTGCGTTGGGCTGAGGGGAAGGCCGGGCCAGGCCTCCAGGGCCGCCTGCCGCAGGTCGGCAAGGCCGACGGTTGCCTCAACCTCTCTCTGCTCGCGGGTTCGTCGCGGCGGCGAGCCCATCACCACGGCCAGGCCGAGGTACGCATAGACGCCAATGCCTCCGACGAACAAGGCGAACAGGAACACCAAGCGCCAGATGGTGGGGTCGACGTCGAAGTACTCGCCGAGCCCTCCGCACACGCCGAGGACCTTGCGATCACGTCTACTCCGATGTAGTCTGCGATCGTATCTGTCTAGCACTTCCGTAGCCTCATGTCTCTATTCTACCACGTCTACCACGGCTTCCATTCTACCACACGGTGCAAATTGCTTGCCCGCACTTTTCGTACCAGCGGAACCCGGCAACGGCTGTAAGCCCTTAGCGGGAGGCGACCCGCAAGAACAGCCGCCAAGCGCGGCGTAGACGCCGCGCCCGCAGGGCTGCCGGACAACCAAGAGAACTGGCGGCCGCGTACCAGCATGACCGCCAGGGATGGTCTATTGATAGGTTGTCGGCGCTTGCATGCGCCATAGGGCCCACAGGGCAACCCAGAAGACGACGAAGCCGGTGATCCAGGCGTTCCAGGCTTGAGACGTGGCGACTACGACAAAGCCCAGCACCCACGGGGAAATGAAAAGCCAGGCGCCGAGGGCCGTGTTGATCCACTCAGCGATGCGCGATCCGGGATAATACAACGCCCATAATGCGACGAGGAATACAGCGGCGCCGACGGCCCAGACGTTCCAGGAGCTGGCCGCATCGTACGTTGTCACCAGCACCCATGGTGAGACGAAGAGCCAGGCACCTGCGATAAGGTTAACCCAGTCCTGCCAACGTGTCCACCTTCTCACTGCCGAGCACCTCCTTTCCTTCATCTTCATCTCGCATGGTTTCCCATGCAGCGGGGGTAGTCGCAAGTGATGTGCCGTCAGAGTCGCTCGTTCCGGGTGCCCAGCCGACGGCCTCACTGATGGACGTCTTCCACCCCGGGCGGGCCGAAAGCGACGAGCGGGACCACCCGGTCAGTTTGCCCGTGGGAACGGTGCCGTGATAAGCTGGACGTAGTGGCAGCAAAGTTGGATGGCACGAGCCTGGGTGGCACCGCGGCGGCAAGAACGTCGCCGGTCTGGCGCGGCCTTCCTCTGCGCCCGGTGAGGTTGACGCGGTGATGCGGCTTCGCTTCCTGGTTCTGCTCTTCGTTCTGGCCCTGCTGGCTTCGGCCGGGCGTGTCTGGCTGTTGAGGCCAACGCCGGCCGTCGGTCCGGTGGCCGTCACCAGCGTGGAGCAGGTTCATTATCGGGACAACCTGGCTCCTGCCGGTCGGGCCACTTTCCTCGTGAACGGGAAACCGTTTCTGCCGGTCGGCGT
>JAJZQK010000184.1 GCA_021847625.1 Chloroflexota bacterium | reverse complement strand
AGAAGTGAAGCACGGTATGCCGTTCTCCGCCGCCGCCCGGCGGATATCGAAGCCATCCCGCAGTGGCATGCGGTCGCCGGTCATGGTGTTGACCGCGCCGATGACCTGCCGCGTCTTGATCACGTCGATCACGTTGGGCGACCCCTGGTCTAGCTTCTTAGTTATGAGGCGCACCGGCAAACCCACGGCCTCCAGCATCGCCGCCGTGCCCTCCGTCGCGTAGAACGTGTAGCCATGCTCGTGAAGCTGCCGCACCAGCGGCACGGCCGCGGGCTTATCCTTGTCCGCTATGCTCAGCAGCAGCGCCCCCTCGGGTCGCAGGGCGAGACCAGCGGCAATCAGCCCCTTGCGCAGGGCACGGTCATACGTACGGTCAATGCCCATCACCTCGCCGGTTGACTTCATCTCCGGACCCAGGTAAGTATCGACGCCGACGAGCTTAGCCATCGAGAACACGGGAGCCTTCACGGCGACCAGTTTCTGCCGCTTCCAGAGCCCCCCCGAGTAGCCCTGGCTGGCCAGGCTGTTGCCAACCATGATGAGCGTCGCCAGGCGCACCATGGGCACGCCCGTGACCTTGGAGAGAAACGGCACCGTGCGGCTGGCCCGGGGGTTGACCTCTATGACGTACACCTCGCCGTCGTAGATCACGTACTGGACGTTCATCAACCCCCTCACGTTGAGGGCCAGGCCGATGCGCGTCGTGTAGTCGACGATGGTGTCGACCTCGAACGAGGACATGTTGATGCCAGGATAGACCGCCGTGCTATCGCCGCTGTGCACCCCCGCCCGTTCGATGTGTTCCATGATCCCGGGGATCAGCACCTGCTCCCCGTCGCATATCGCGTCTACCTCTACTTCCTTGCCTTCGAGGTACTTGTCGATGAGGATGGGGCGCTTGGTCGAGACCTCCGTGGCGGCCGTAACGTAGCGGACAAGCTCCGTCGCGTTCTGCACGATCTCCATCGCCCGCCCGCCGAGGACGTACGACGGCCGCACGAGCACGGGGTACTCGATCAGCTGGGCCATCTGCAGCGCCTCTTCGACCGTGGTCACCGTCGCTCCCGGCGGCTGGGGGATGCCCAGATGTTCGAGGAAACTCTCGAAACGCTTGCGATCCTCGGCGATGTCGATCGCCTCCGCGCCAGAACCGATGATCTGGGCGCCCGCGCTCGTGAGGGGGCCGGCCATGTTGATCGCCGTCTGGCCGCCAAACTGGACGACCGCCGCCGTCTCGTCGAGGCCCTCGTTCTCGAGCATATCACGCACGCTCTCCTCGTCGAGCGGCTCGAAATAGAGGCGGTCGGACGTGTCGAAGTCGGTGCTGACCGTCTCCGGGTTGCTATTGATCATAATGCTCTTCATCCCCGCCTGCTGAAGAGCCCAGGCGGAATGGACGGAGCAGTAGTCGAATTCGATGCCCTGGCCGATGCGGATGGGTCCGGACCCGACGACGGCCGCCCGTGGCCCCGGCAGGGGCTCGGCCTCGTTCTCCAGATCGTACGTGCTGTAGAAGTAAGGCGTCTCCGCCGCGAACTCGGCCGCGCACGTGTCGACCATCTTGTAGACCGGGCGAATGCCCCAGCTCAAGCGAAGCTGGCGCACCTGCTCCGGCAGGAGGTCGCCGAGCGTGGCAATCTGCACGTCGGAGAAGCCAAGCCGCTTCGCCTCCCGCATCACGTCCGGCAACAGGGTCTCGCCCAGCAGACGGCGCTCCATATCCACGATGCGCCGCAGCCGGCGCAGGAACCAGGGATCGATCCTCGTCCTCTCGGCCAGATCCTCCACGGTGACTTTCCGCCGCAGGGCGGCCGCGAGGGCCCAGAGCCGCAGGTCGTTCGGCACCACGATATCATGCCAAAGCGCCTCGGTCGGGCCATCCTCGCCCTTCCCCCACTTGCGGTCTTCCCAGAGGAGCGTGCGCCCGCCGACCTCCAACGACCGCACCGCCTTCTGCAGCGCGGCCTCGAAGCAACGGTCGATCGCCATCACCTCGCCGGTCGCCTTCATCTGGGTCGTGATCGTGCGGTCGCCGGCCGGGAACTTGTCGAACGGCCAGCGAGGAATCTTGACCACGCAGTAGTCCAACGCCGGCTCAAAGGCGGCCGCCGTCTTGCCGGTGACGGCGTTGGGAATCTCGTCGAGCCGCCGCCCGACGGCGATCTTGGCCGCCACCCGGGCGATGGGATAGCCCGTGGCCTTGGAGGCCAGCGCCGAGGAACGGCTCACGCGCGGGTTGACCTCGATTACGCAGTACTGGAACGATTTTGGATCCAAGCCGAATTGAATGTTGCAGCCCCCTTCGATGCCGAGGGCGCGGATGATCTTGATGGAGGCCGTGCGCAACATCTGATAGTCGCGATCGGAAAGCGTCTGGCTTGGGGCGACGACGATGCTATCGCCCGTGTGCACGCCCATCGGGTCGATGTTCTCCATATTGCACACGGTGATGCACGTATCCGCCCCGTCGCGCATCACTTCGTACTCGATCTCCTTCCAGCCCATCACCGAGATCTCCACCAGCACCTGGTGGATCGGGCTCGCGGCGAGGCCGTTGGCGACAATGCGGTCGAACTCGTCCGGCGTGTGAGCGATGCCACCGCCGGTGCCGCCGAGGGTATAGGCGGGGCGGATGACGAGAGGCAGCCCTTGCTGGGCCGCAAAGGCACGAGCCTCTTCCAACGTATAGACCGTGACGCTGTCGGGCACCGGCTCGCCAATCTCCTTAAGCATCTGCTTGAACAGTTCCCGGTCCTCGGCCCTCTTGATCGTGCTAAGGGGCGTCCCGAGCAAACGCACGCCGTATTTATCGAGGATGCCGGCGTCGGCCAACTCGACGGCGAGGTTCAGCCCCGTCTGGCCGCCCAGCGTGGGCAGGAGCCCATCCGGCCTCTCCCGGTCGATGACCCGCTCCAGCACTTCTACCGTCAACGGCTCGACATAGACGGCGTCGGCGATTCCCTCGTCGGTCATGATCGTCGCCGGGTTGGAGTTCACCAGCACGGAGGTGACACCCTCCTCGCGCAGGGCCTTGCAGGCCTGCGTGCCGGCGTAGTCAAACTCCGCGGCTTGGCCGATCACGATCGGGCCCGAACCGATTACCAGTACCTTGCGTACGCTTGCTTCGGCCATCACCTATCCCCTTGACAAGATGCCAGGAACTTATCGAAGACGTGCAGATTGTCTTGCGGCCCGGGCCCAGCTTCTGGATGGTACTGCACCGAGAACACCGGTCGCGTGCGATGGGCCAGCCCTTCGACCGAGCCGTCGTTCAAGTTAACGTGGCTGACGAGGAAACCTTCCGCCGCGGCGAGCGAAGACTCCTCGACCTGGAACTCGTGATTCTGTGAAGTTATGTACACTCTGCCGGTGGTGTTGTCCCGCACCGGATGGTTGCCACCGTGGTGGCCGAACTTGAGTCGGCTGGTGGTCCCGCCGATGGCCAACCCTAGCATCTGATGCCCGAGGCAGATGCCGAGCATTGGCGTCTCCGTCGCCAGCAGTTGCCGCATGGTCGCCACAACCCCTGGCACCGACGTCGGGTCGCCGGGACCGTTCGAGAAGACAACGCCGTCGGGACGCAGCGCTTGCACTTCACTGACCCCGGTGTTTGCCGGCACGACGACGACCTCCGCCCCCTTGGCCGAGAGCCAATGGACGATGTTTGCCTTGGCCCCGCAATCCACGACCACTATCCGGGACGGTCGCCCGCCACCCTCGCGACGCATTGGCAGCACGGTATATGATTGCTTGACCGTCACCTCGCCGACAAGGTCCTTCTCCGACAGCGAGCGCACCCTGCCCGCCTGTTCGACCAGCACCGCGGGCTCTACATCAGGCGCCACCCGGAGGACGGCGCGCATGGTCCCGTACGTGCGCAGGTGGCGCGTCAGCGCCCTCGTGTCGACGCTGGCAATCGCCGGCACGTTCTCGCGCTGGAGATAGCGGTGGAGGCTGTCCTCGGCTCGCCAGTTGCTGTAGTCGTCGTAGTAATCGCGCACGATGAGCGCTTCCGCCCAGGGCCGGTACGACTGCGCGTCCTGGTCGACGACGCCGTATATGCCGATCAAGGGGTAGGTCAGGACGACCATCTGCCCCCGGTAGGACGCATCGGTGCAGATCTCCTGATACCCCGTCATCGAGGTGCAGAACACGACCTCGCCCTCGGCATCACGCTCGGCCCCGAAAGAGTAGCCTTCGTACCAGGCACCATCCTCCAGGGCGAGAACACATCTCTTCACAGTATCACCTCTCGATTGCCAGCGGGCGCACCACCCGCTCCGCACCGAAGACGGGCCGTCCCTCTCGGAGCGCCAGCACCACCTTGCCGCGGACGGTCTCGCCGAGGAACGGCGTGTTCTTGCCCTTCGACTGGAGCGACTCCGCCGTGACGGTCCACTGCTGCGCGGGGTCGAACACCGTAACGTCCGCCACTCGGCCAACGCGCAGGCTTCCCACCTCGCTCCCCAGCACCTTCGCCGGGCCCGCCGTCAGCAGGCGAATCACCTCTGCCAGCGGCAGGAGGCCCTGCTCGACCAGGATAAGAAGCGCCGGCAGGGCCGTTTCCAGCCCGCTCAGCCCCGGGGCGGCGAACTCGTACTCGCAGACCTTGTCCACCACGTGGTGCGGGGCGTGGTCCGTGGCAATGGCGTCGATGGTACCATCACGCAGGCCCTCGATCAAGGCGGCCACGTCCGCCCGCGAACGCAGCGGCGGATTGACCTTCGTGTTGGTGTCGTAGGGCAGATGGGCCACAGTGGAGCCGGGGAAGGTATTCCAGCGGCCATAGACCAGCTCGTCCGTCATCACCAGGTGGTGCGGCGTGGCCTCGGCCGTGACGCGCACGCCACGCGCCTTCGCCGCTCGCACCAGGGCCACGGCCCGGGCACAACTGACGTGCGCGATATGGACCCAGCCGCCCGTCAGCTCGGCCAGGGCTATGTCGCGGGCCACCATAATCTCTTCGGCAGCCGCGGGGGCACCTCGCAAGCCCAGGCGGGTGGCCACGGGCCCTTCGTTCATCGCCGCGCCCTTCACCAGCTCCGGGTCCTCGCAGTGGTCGATGACCGGCAACCCGAGCATCCGGCTGTAGGCCAGGGCATTGCGCATCATCGTCGCGCCGGCCACCGGATTGCCGTCGTCGCTGAAGCCGACGGCCCCCGCTGCGGCCAGCTCGGCCATCTCCGAGAGCTCCTTGCCGGCCCGCCCCTTGGTAACCGCGCCAATGCACAGCACCCGGGCGGCGTCGACGACGCTGGCCAGCCGCTGTACGAACTCCACGCTTACCCGCGTGTCCAGGGCCGGGTCGGTGTTGGGCATGCAGCACACGGTGGTGAACCCCCCGGCGACGGCGGCCCGGCTGCCCGTGGCAACCGTCTCCTTCTCCTCGAAGCCCGGCTCGCGCAGATGGCAATGGAGGTCGATGAAGCCGGGCGCCACGACCATCCCCGTCGCATCGAACGAATACGCATCCGCCGACGCCGCCAACTCACCCTTGGCCTCCCCACCAATGCCGGCGACGCGGCCGTCGCGAATAAGGAGGTCGCCCGTGGTATCCAAATCCTGGCTGGGGTCGACGATCCGACCGCCCTTGATGATAACGTCTGTCACGTTGCTACCTCCCCTATATCTCGCTGGGCCTGCCGCCCGCCAAGAGGTAGAGCAAAGCCATGCGGATGGCCACACCGTTGGTCACTTGCTCTTCGATGACCGACCTTGGCCCGTAGGCCACCTCGGGGGCAATCTCTACGCCCTCGTTCATCGGGCCGGGATGCATCACGAGCAGCCCCGGCTTGGCCTTCGCCAAGCGCCGCTCGTTCAGCTGGTAGACCTCAGCGTACTCGCGGATGCTCGGCAGCAACCCCCCCTGCTGGCGCTCGCGCTGCAACCGCAGCGCCATCACGATGTCGGCGCCATCGATGGCCTTGTCCAGGTCGTGCTCAATGCGGACCTTGGGGAGATAGCCGGCAAGCGAGAAGTCGTCCTCCCAGACGGGCATCATCGTCCCCGGCCCGCACAAAGTGACCTCCGCCCCCATCTTGGTGAAGCCCCAGATGTTCGAGCGCGCCACCCGGGAGTGAAGTATGTCGCCCACGATGACCAGCGACAGGCCCTCGATGCGACCCAGCCGCTCGCGCACCGTGTAGAGGTCGAGCAGGGCCTGGGTCGGGTGGGCGTGCCAACCGTCGCCGGCATTGAGCACCGAGCCGTGGATGTGCTGAGCGATCAGGTGAGGGGCGCCCGCCTGCGAGTGTCGCATCACGACCATATCGCCGCCCAACGCCTGCAGCGTGCGCACGGTATCGATGAGCGACTCGCCCTTGGCGACGCTACTGCCCGAGGCGGCCACGTTGACGACGTCGGCCGAGAGGCTCTTCGCGGCCAGCTCGAACGATACGCGGGTACGCGTGCTAGCCTCGTAGAAGAGATTGACTACCGTCTTCCCCCGCAAAGCCGGGACGCGCTTGATCGGCCGGGAGAGCACCTCTTTCATCGCGTTAGCGGTTTCCAGGGTCAGATCTATCTCCTCACGAGTGAAATCGTCCAGATCGAGAACGTGCTTTCGATTCATAACCATGGGTATCTTCCTCACTCGACGCGGACGATGGCCACTTCGTCACGGCCATCCGTCTCCACCAAGCGTACCTCCACGTCTTCCTCCTGGGACGTGGGCACGTTCTTGCCCACGTAGTCGGCCCTTACCGGCGGCTCCCG
>JAJZQK010000183.1 GCA_021847625.1 Chloroflexota bacterium | reverse complement strand
GAGTTCACCGACCACGGGCACTGCGGGGTGCTCACGCCCGGGGGCGTCGTCGACAACGATGCCACCGTCGCCATCTACGCGCGCTCATGACCGTCATGCCGCTCCTCCGTGGGCGGCTTGGGAGAAGCGGCGCTCGAATGCTCACCATTCTTGGCGGCGGCCGTAGCGGGCGGCTCCGGCTTCTCGCCCGACTCGGGGGCCTGGGGGGCCGGCGAGGCGGCCTCCGCTCGGGGAGGGTTCGGCGGTTCGCCCGGTGCCACAGCAACAGGGGCTGGAACAGGTTCGGCCTTCATAGCAGGCGGAACGTCGGTAGGCGCGGCGCCCAGCGTCACTGCCTCCGGGCCGCTTGCTTGGGCCGTGCCCTCTGGCGTTCCGGTCTGCGCCTGCTGTGTCGACAGGGGGGACTGCCCCAAAGTAGCGGCCACCAGTGAGCCCGCTCCGGCGGGTTCCGTCGACGCATCGCCCGCGGTCTGGGGAGGCGCAAGGGCGGCGGCGATGATACTTGCCGCCAACTCACATAGGTCCTCGTCCGCCGGTGAACCTGCATCCGGATCCTGTTCGGCCTTCCTTCCCTTCTGGCCTTCAGCCGGTGCCACTGCTTGCGCCCCCTGGGTGGGGACCTTGATGCCATCCGCAGCCTGTGCAGGCTGTCCCGCGGTCTGACTTGGTCCGGCCGGCAGGGCCTCGGCCGCGCCCAGAAGAAGACCTGCCATCAGATCGGCGAACCCGGCCTGGGCCGTGCCACCGCCGGAGGGGATACCCGACATCGGGAGCGCGGAGCTGCCGGCGACGACGTCTATCCGCGTGACCGTCATTGCGACCTACCTTCGCTGATTACCTGACGCATCAGGCGCAGCTTGGCCGACATTTGCTGAGCGACGGCGCTGTAGGTGAGGTTGGTCTCTGCCAAACTGGCCAGCTCGCGCTCGATATCGACGTTGTTGCCGTCGTTGCGCCAGCTGGTTCCCGAGGTCTGCGCCGTCTTCACCTCGGCCGGGGCGCTGGTTCTGGTCAGGTGGGCGGAGTTGGTTAGGGATACCGGCATGGTGCGGCCCATCGCGCCGCTCAGCTCGACGTGGAAAGGAACCTCGGTCGCCTTATAGCCCGGCGTATCGACGTTGGCGATGTTGTTGAGCGTGGCCTGCTGGCGCCGCGAGAGGACGGTCAGGCTACGCTTCATCGCCTCTTGGGCAGCATCGCTCGTGATTCTCATTGCTTATGCCCTCCATGCGTGCAGCCGCTGCTTCTCCGCTAGCACGGCCGCGACGTATCGCTGTGTCTCCGCGTAGGGGGGTACGCCGCCATACTTCTCGACTGCCCCCGGCCCGGCGTTGTAAGCGGCCAGCGCCAGGCGCTCGTCACCGTACTTGTCGAGCAGGTAGCGGAGGAAGGCCGTGCCCCCACGTAGGTTCTCCGCCGGGTCAAAGGAGTTGCAGACGCCCAGGCCAGAGGCCGTGCCATCCATCAGCTGCATCAGACCCTTGGCCCCCGCGGGCGAAACGGCGTCCGAACGGCCGCCGGATTCCACCTGGACCACCGCCCTCACCAGGTCCGGGTCCAGGCCAACCCTCGCCGCGGCCTCGGCGATCAGAGAGTCGAAATCACCCCCACCGACGGAGGACGCGGCGTAGGCGGCGCGGTCCGCCGCCGGCAGCGGGTCTTGGCCCCACACGGAGGAAGCGACCATCGCGCTGATGCGTTGCTGCACCCTCCGCAAGGCCTCGCTCGGGTTGTTGTTCTGCTTGCCGAAGATGTCTAGGCCGGTGCTCAGCTCCATAGTCCCTCTAGCCCCGTTCGCGTAATCGCAATCTCGTCGTTTTCCTTGCTCTCGGTCCGTTGTGCCTCCGCGGCCTCGCGGGCCAGGTGGCGCTCCCAGAGGCGTTCCAGAACCTTCTTCCCTTGTTGCGCCGTCACGGCAGCCGCCCTCTTGTCCTCAACCGTCTGCTGGAAGTGCTCTGCCGCCGTCCGGGCCGCCTTCAGCATCTCGTGCAGCACGGTCAGCCGCCCCTGGCCGCCCCGCAGGGCGTCGAGGTCGGCCGGCGACGCCTGCAAAGCGCCGGCAACCTGCTCCCGCAGGTCGTCCTCGCCGGCCCTGAGGCGGGCCGTATATTGCATCTGCCGGTCGAGCTGTCGCTGGGCCGCCGCCAGCTGCACGCGCGCCATATCCAGTTGCAGAGACCTGTAGGCCAGTAGCGGCCCCAAGGCGAACTTGCCCGCCATCGCTTGTCTCCCTCGATTCTAGTTCGCGAGCCCAACCAGCTGTCCGCGTCCTCTAGCCGCCGAAGGCGCCCACCAGCCAGGAAATGGTCTCCGCGAGGCAGGCGTGCTCTCCGGGTTGTTGGCGCAGGAAACCGTTGATCTCCGCCAGCATGGCAACGGCCCGGTCGACCTGCGGGTTGGTCCCCTGCACGTAGGCCCCTATCTCCAGGAGGTCGCGGGCGCGCCTGTAGGCGGCCATCGTCTCGCGCATCCTACCGGCGCAGGCCAGGTGCTCGGGGCCGACGACGTTGCCCATCACACGGCTGGCGCTCTGCAGCACATCAATGGCAGGCAGATGGTTCTCCATCACCAGCTCCCGGGTAAGCACGACATGGCCGTCCAGAATGCTGCGGCTGTTGTCGGCGATCGGTTCGGTCATGTCGTCGGACTCCACCAGCACCGTGTAGAACCCAGTGATGGACCCGTTCGCCGAATTCCCCGTGCGCTCCATCAGCCTGGGCAATAGGGCGAAGACGGAGGGCGTGTAACCCTTGCTGGCCGGGGGCTCGCCAACCGTCAGCCCTACCTCCCGCTGGGCCATCGCCACCCTCGTCACCGAATCCATTAGGAAGACGACGTTCTTACCCTGGTCACGGAAATACTCGGCGATCGCCGTCGCCACCCAGGCGCCACGAATGCGTACCAGGGCAGGTTGGTCGGACGTGGAGACCACCACGACCGAGCGCGCCAGCCCTTCTGGCCCCAAGTCGCGGTCGATGAACTCCTGCACCTCCCGGCCCCGCTCGCCGATGAGGGCGATGACGTTCACGTCGGCCTTGGCGTTGCGGGCGATCATGCCTAGGAGCGTGCTCTTGCCCACGCCGCTCCCCGCAAATATGCCGATGCGCTGGCCTTGGCCGCAGGTGAGCAACCCGTCGATGGCCCTCACCCCCGTCTCCAACGGTTCCCGAATCGGGGCCCGGCTCAGCGGTTGGATCGGCTCGCCGCTCATGAAGTAGCGCTCCAGGCAGCCGGGCGGGCCCAGACCGTCTATCGGCCGACCCAAGCCGTCCAGCACCCGCCCCAGCAAGCCCTCGCCAACACGGACCGTGAAGGGGGTTCCCCGGGCCACCACCACGCTGCCCGGCCGGATGCCCCGCATCTCGCCCAGCGGCATCAGGAGCGTGCTGCCGTTGCGAAAGCCGACGACCTCGGTAAGGAGCCGGCCGCCGCCACCGTAGGTCGCGACGGTGCATACCTCGCCCACCTCGCAGGCTAACCCCGTTGCCTCGATCGCCAGGCCGGTCACCCTCACCACGCGTCCGTAGCCCTTGATGGTGTTCAGACCCTCCAGCGCCCGCCGTAGGCGAGCGAGGTCCGGCGTCGCAGCCATCTCCACCTACGCCTCCATCAGCAACGATTCGAAATAGCGGACGGCCTCCGCTAGTTGCGCGCCTATTCTGCCGTCCACCGTGCCGCCGTCCACCTCCAGCAGGCAGCCTCCACGCTCGATGGCTTCGTCGGCGACAAACTCGGTTTCCCGCCCAAAGCTGTCCGCCGAGGGCTCGAGGCCGCTCTTCGTCAAGGCCTCCAAATCCGCGGGGTTGAGGCGCACCCGCACGCGCTGCTGGGCACCGATCCTCTTCAGGGCAGCGGATACAATGGCCTCGACGACCCGAGCGTCCACGGCCGCCTGCCCCTGCACGACGCGGCCGGCGATGGCCAGGGCCAACGAGACAAGCTCACGCTCGCTCGCGCCGAGGATGCGGTCGCGTTCGCTCGCGACGCTCTCGGCCAGCACCCGCAGGGAGCCGACTTCCCGGGCCGATCTGCTCTCGACCTCCTGTTGACCGATCAGACGGCCTTCGTCCAAACCCTCGACACGGGCGCTCTCCCACAGTCGTTCAGCCTCGACAAGAGCCTTCTCGCGTATCTCCTCCGCCTCGGCGCGAGCCTTCGCGAGCGTCGCCTCGGCCCGGCTTTGGGCCTGCCGAAGGATCTCCTCCTCCGTTGCCGGCTGGGGTTCGCCGGCCGCCGCCTCTCCCGGAAAGGGACCTGGGGTGGGGAGGACGAGCCTTCCACTCACCCTGGCCGAGCGGACGATGCGACTAGAGGAATACATCGCTGTCGCCCCCGCGATGTATGGCAATCTCCTCGGCCTCGTCCAGCCGCCGGACGGTGGCGACGATGCGCTGTTGCGCCTCCTCCACCTGGCGCAGGCGAACGGGGCCCATGGCCGCGACGTCCTCCGTCAGCGCCCGGGCCGCCCGCGCCGACACGTTCTTAAGGATCCGGTCCTTGACGTCCTCGCTCGCCAACTTCAGGGCCAGGGCGAGGTCCTTGCCGTCGACCTCGCGTAGAACACGCTGCACCGAACGGTCGTCGAGGCGAGCGACGTCGTCGAAGACGAACAGGTGCTTGCGGACCTCCTCGGCCAACTCGGGGACCGTCAGCTCGAGGGAGTCCAGGATCGTCCGCTCCGTGGCTCGGTTGGCTTGGCCCAGGATACCCACGAGGCATTCCACCCCGCCCACGACCGAGAAGTCGCGCCCAATCATCGACGACAGACGGCGCCTGACGACGTCCT
Source organism: Chloroflexota bacterium (assembly GCA_021847625.1). Next base: position 1,944 of record JAJZQK010000183.1, on the reverse strand, counting down.
GGACCTCGCTCACTGCCTCGGGCGACGTTCGCTCCATGGCGGCGACCCTTCTGGCAACGTCCGCCTGCACCTCGCTATCCAACCGCATCAGGATCTGGCCGGCGAGGCGGGGCTCGAGGTGGGCCAGGATGAGCGACACGGTCTGCGGGTGTTCGCTCTGCAGAAAGGTGGCGAGCTGGGAGGGATCCATCACCCGCAGGAACTCGAAGGGGCTCTTCTTGCGACCGGCGCTGATCTTGCTTAGTAGCTCGGCGGCGTGCCGTGGCCCCAAGGCTCGCTCCAGCACGTCCCGCGCGTAGTTGCTGCCCCCTATCTCCGGGGCCTCGGCGCCGAAGCACTGCTCATGGCAATCAATGAGGGCGGCCAGCTTGAGTTCCTGAGGCACCTTCTCCAGGTTGAGGATCTCGAAGGTCAGCCGCTCCACGTCAAGTGGATCCAGGAACTTCATCACCTTCGCGCACTCCTCGGGCCCCAGGGCTATCAGTAGAGCAGCTGCTTTCTGTCGGCCGCTGAGTTGGCTTGATACCATTCGGAAGATCCCCCTGTCAGTTCTGGTCCAGCCAGCTGCGCACGACCATGGCGATGGTCTGCGGCTGGGTCTTGGCTAGCGAAGACAGCCTCTGGTAGGCAAGCTGGCTGGGGTCGGCCTCGGGCAGCGCCGGGGCGTCCATCGTCACGGTGGTCTTGGTCGTCGGCACTGCCACCGGCAGGGGCGCCAAGGCCTTGCTCAGCCGGCGCAGAAAGAGACCGAGGAAGATCACGGCCAGCACCGCCGCCGCGGCGAAGCCTATCGTCTGATAGAGCTGCATCTGCTGCGCCTGCTCCGCGGCCGCCGTATCCTCGGCCTGCAGGCTCCTATCGAAGGGCAGCGACGTGACCGAGATGACGTCTCCCCTGCTCTCGTCCAGGCCGACAGCCGCCGAGATGGTGTTAGAAATCTCCTCCAGGTGAGACTGGTCCGCTAGTTCGTCGAGCACCACGGCGACGGACATCCTCTTGACCGAGCCGGGGGCCTGGACGACGTGTTCTACCGTCTTGGAAATCTCGTAATTGCGCACTACATCGATCCGCCCATAGTCCCCATTCTGGGAGTCGCTTGCCGGGGTAGGCGTTGCCTGGTTTGCGCTCGCCGGGGTGGGTGTCACCTGGTCTGCGCTCGTCGGCGTGGGCGTTGTCCGGGTCTCCCCCACGCCCACGTAACTGGGGATGTTGCTCGAAGGGCCGGGGATACCGCCGATCGCGGTCCCGGAGCCAGGGTAGAGCTCGCGGGTTTCGCTCTCGCTGCGCAGCTGGCCGGGCTGCCCGTCGGGGCCATAGGTCTCGATACTCTGCTCGACCTGGTCCCAGTTGAGCACGGCGTTCACCGTCACGGTCGCTTTGTCCGGTCCCAGCACGCGGTCCAGCATCGCCTGGACGCGGCTCGCCTGAAAGCGCTCGTACGCTCGCTGAATCTCCATCTGCCCGGACGAGAGGGTGCCCAGCGAGGAGTCCTTGGCCTGGCCATCGGTGAGCATATTCCCAGCCGTGTCCACGATGGTCAAGTTGCTGGGCTTGAGGCCCTCGACGCTGCCCGCTACGAGGTTGGCGATGGCCCGCACTTGCTTATCGTCCAGCCCGCGCCCGGGGCGGAGGCCCAGGACGACGGAGGCTGTGGCTTCTTGCTCCTTCTGCTTGTAGAGTTCGGGCTCGGGAATGACTAGGTGGACCCTGGCGCTCGCCACCGGCCCGAGAGTGCCAATCGTGCGCGCCAGCTCGCCCTCCAGGCCGCGTTGGTAGTTCAGGCGCTGGGCGAAGTCGGTAACGGCCAGGTTCGTGCGGTCGAAGAGCTCGAAGCCGACCGCGCCCCCCGTCGGTAGGCCCTCGGCGGCGAGCTGGAGCCGGACCTCGTACACCTTGCTGGCGGGCACGCGCACCGTCGTGCCGTCGGCCGCCAGTTGGTAGGGC
>JAJZQK010000182.1 GCA_021847625.1 Chloroflexota bacterium | reverse complement strand
CTAGGTGACAGATCACCACGTTTGCGGTGGTCTGCGAAGCGAGGATCGTGGCGAAGTGCGGTGAGGATGTCCGCCGCGTCCATGAGTTGGAAAGCCTCCCGAGGGGTCGGGCGGTCGGACATGAGCTGCTGAGCGATGCCGCGGAGTAGCGTCTCAGCCTGCAGGATCGACAAGGGCGGTTCCGGCTGCCGCGCGGCCTTCGGGCCACGGGCGAGGGCGCGTTCGACGGCGAGCCAGTCGACGTGGATGTCGGGATGTTCCCTGGCTACCTGCTGGCGGACTCCGACGGATGCGTAGGTTCCGGTGAGATTGGCAAGGAGAATCTGACGGCTACGGCCATTCTCGAAGACTGAGGCAAAGAGCTCAGCGCAGTTGCCGCGCCAGCGGACGAACGCCATGTCAGCCCCCCTGCCTGGTGACGGTGGGTGGTTCGCGCCGCAGGGAGTCGCCGTGCATGACAATGCGGTGGGCACGGTGGATCCAGCGGTCGAGGATGGCGTCGGCGACGGTCTTGTCGCCGATCACGTCGTGCCAGGAGCCGAAGGGCAACTGGCTGGCCACAATCGTGGATCGCCGCTCGCTGCGGTCGTCGACCACTTCCAGGAGGAGCCGTGCGGCGGGCCCGTCCAGCGCCGCCAATCCGAAGTCGTCGATCACCAGGAGGTCGAGGCGGGCCAGCTGGGTCATCAGGCGGCTCAGGGAACCGTCGGCCTGGGCGATGCGCAGCTCCTCCAGGAGGCGCGGCACGCGGTAGTAACGGGAGCTGTGGCCGAGCCGGCAGGCGGCGTCGGCCAGGGCACATGCGACAAACGTCTTGCCCACGCCCGTAGCTCCACTGATCAGGACGTCCTGCCGACGCGCGATCCAGTCGCCCTGGGCGAGCGCGCGCAGCATGCTGCGGTCGAGGCCGCGCGAGGCACGGTAGTCGAGGTCCTCGACGTGGGCATCGAGGCGCAGGCGGGCTTCTCGCAGCAGGCGGGATACCCGCTTCTGTCGGCGGCAGGTGAGTTCACGGTCGACGAGCAGGCCGAGCCGCTCCTCGAAACTGAGCGCCTCGGTGGCCGCAGGGTGTTCGAACTGCTCCTCCAGGGCCTCGGCCATCCCGTTCAAGAAGAGTTCTCGCAGTCTGGTGGTCGTCATCTGGATCAGCATGTCCTGCCTCCCACTGCGGCGCTGTCGCAGGTCCGTGCGTCGTTCCCGGACTGGGCGTAGTAGTCACGGCCGCGCACGTTCGGGTGCTCGGGCAAGGTCTGCGCGGTCGCTTCCGGCAGAGGCGCCTGGTCGAGCCCGTTCTCGAGGATGGACCGCAGACTGCGGTAGGACTTGGCCCCGATGGTCAAGGCGCGCGTCGCGGCCGCCTCCATGCGCGTGGCGGGGTAGATCTTGGTCAGGTTCATGACGCCGAGGCAGGAACGGTAACCCTGCTCGGGGTGGGGGCGGCTCTCGAGGATCTCCCGGATCAGCTGACCGAGCATGGGGCCGATCGTGTTGCCCCAGTTGACGAGGCGAGTCGGTGTCCATTCGAGATGGCGCCGGTGTGCTTCCGGCAGATGCGCCGGGACCGTGGCGTATTCCCGCCGGCCGTAACGCCGCGCGTGGCTCGCGACCTGCTCGCCTTGGAACAGAACCTCTACCATGGTGTCGGTCGCACGCACCTCGACCTCCTTGTTCACCAGCGCATAGGGTGCGGAGTAGAAGCTGTGGTCGAACTGGATGTGGCAGTCAAACCCGACCCGCGTTCTCGTGTAGGAGGCGTAGACGTAGGGTGCCTGCGGCAGCGGCCGTAGCGCAGGCCGGTCGAACGTCTCGTAGAGCGAGAGGCGAGAACCCTCCATCTTGCGGAAAGGGCGGCGGTTCAGCCAGTCCTGCCGCTCCCGAATGGCCTCGTTGGCCTCTCCCAGCGAGAAGAACGTATGGTGCCGCAACGCGGCCAGCAGCCAGCGTTGAGCGACCTGAACGCCGACCTCAGCAAGGGCCTTGTCGCGCGGCCGACGCACACGTGCCGGCAATATGGCGCAGCCGAAGTGCGCTGCCATCGCCGCGTAGGCGCGCGTGAGCTCCGGCTCGTAGCGCGAGGACTGCTTCACCGCCGGCTTCATGTTGTCGGGAACCGCGGCCGTCGTAACCCCTGCGAAGAATCTGAACATGTTGGCGTGCGCCATGCAGACCGAGCGTTCGCCCTCGTCCCGGGTCAGTTCAGCATAGGTGTAGCTCGACGCGCCCAGCACTCCGACGAACAGAGGTGCGTGCCAGATCTCCCCCGTCGCCGGGTCCACGATCGGTACCTTGCGGCCGGCAAAGTCCACGAATACCTTGTCGCCCGCAGCGTGCGGGATGCGCAGGACGATGTCCAGACGCCGCTCCCATTCCCGGTAGCGTCGGCAGAACTGCGAGTACTGGAGACCCTCCTGCGGGTGCGCCGCCTTGTAGTCGAACCATAGAAGCTGCAACGTGACGTCCTTGTCCGTCGTCAACTCATGCCGCATCCAGTTGAAGTCCGGATCCGGCACCGCCGGGCGTCCCGGCCGCGGACCGGGGTACAGCATGTGCTCCAGTTCGCCATCCGTCATCTGCGCCGCCATCGGCCAGTCGAGTCCCTGCGCCTCCGCTCTCTGCACGATGTCGCTCACCGTGCCCCGCGACACACCGAGGCTCTTGGCCGCCTGTCGCTGCGTGATCCCCAGATCCAGGGTAAGCCGCAACACTTCTCGAATCTGATGCATGCGGAGCCGCCTTCCTCGTGCCAGGTTCGACCACCATCCCTCGAGGACTTGTCCAAAGCTCGAGTTCGGTGTCGATCCTGGTCAACCTGGACTTTTCTGGGCCGGCTCCGCGACCTCTTCCGCACCCCCGCCGGGGTGGCCATTCTTTTTCAGAACGCTGGCTCAAACCTTTTCGGAACGGTGGCCATTCTTTTTCGGAATGGGTGGCCAAACATTATCGGAGCGCGCACCCGTGGGCGGCTTCGGGACAAGCGGGAAGAACTGATCGCGGCTCTGACGGGGTTGATCCAGCCGCATCAGCGCTATATGCTGCGGCTCCAACTCGATCACGTGATCTATCTGGATGGGGTGATCTCCGACTTGGATCGGGAGATCGAGCAGCGGACGTCCGAAGCAGAGAAGGTGTTGGAAAGGCTCCTCACCATCCCCGGAATCGGAATTCGCACCGCCCAGGTGATTGTGGCCGAGATCGGCATCGACACCTCACACTTCCCCTCCGCCGACCACCTGGCGTCATGGTCCGGTCTTGTTCCCGGCCAGAACGAAAGCGCAGGCAAGCGCAAGCCGGCTCGTGCCCGCCCTGGCAACAAATCCCTGCGCAACGCCCTCGTCGAGGCTGCACGCGCCGCTGCGAGAACAAAGAATACCTACCTTGCCGCCCAGCATGCCCGATTATCGCGCCATCTCAAGGGGAAGAAGGCCACCGTCGCCCTGGCGCACTCGCTCGTCATCATCATCTACCACGTGCTCAACGGTGCCGTATACCAGGACCTCGGCCCTGACTACTTCATTGAGCGAGACCGCAAGGAATTGGAGCGTAGGGCCCTGCGCGACCTCGCTCGTCTCGGCTACGACGTCTCCCTCAAGCTCAAGACCGCCGCTTAGCACCTTGTCCCCATAGCCCGAGGCACTCAACAGAGTTGCCTCCAGCCTGCTGTGCCCTCCGGGGGCTCTCCCGGTAGACTGTTTTCAGGTCAGCTCGCACGGGCTGTAGCTTCATTGAGGCGGCTGGCGTAGACCTCGAGGGCCTGGGCCAGGATGGGCAAGTGGCTGTAGCCGGCGATGCGATAGAGGCGTGGCTCGACGCGAAGGGCTGCAACCGCGGCCCAGCGCAGAGCCTGATCGCCGGTGGTGAAGCGCGAGACGCGACGGACGGTGACGCGGAGTTGTGAGTGCAGAGCCTCGATCGCATTGGTGGTGCGCAGGCCGCGGCGCAGCTGTGCGGCGATGCCAAGTTTCTGCACCTTCAGGGTCTGCTCAAGGCCTTCGCGTAGGCTGGCGGCGGCACCGGGGTACTTGACGTCCAGCTCCTTGGCGAGCGCCTCGAGGTCCTGCTTGGCGCGGACGGCATCCCCCTGGGCCCAGGCCGTACTCAACCGGAGGTTGACCCAGCCCTGCTCGCGCTTCGGCAGGTGCTCCACGACATTTCTCCGCTTTGGGGGTATCCATTTAACCGGAGTCGCCATGCTCTGCCGTTCTCCACGGCCGGTCGGCAGGGATTCGGTCCAGACTAGGGGGGCGGCGTCGTCTGACGACCGGACGGAATGGCGGTCGGTCGATCGGCTGACGGGTCGCAATCAGGTCACGGTAGCGGACCGGGTCGTGGGCGGGCCACCGCAGCCACTCAAGGTAGTCCAGGCAATCGGCATCTGTGTGAAACCACGCATCAAACTCACCTGTGGACGTTGGGTAATGCACGCCAGCGATAGGGCTTTCCATGAGCTCATTCTACTCCGGTTAAATGGATACCCCCAATCTCCGCTTATGCAGTTGACACCGCTGCACCAGAGCGTGTTCCCCGAAGACCTGCGCCACCGCGGCCGCGATGGCCTTGGAGCCGTCGACAACGAACAGCAGGCCCTGGCGCGCGTGCAGGCCGCGTGCCGCCAGATCCTCCAGCAGCGCGACCGTCACCGCGGCGTTCTCGCTGGAACCCTCCCGCATGCCGAGAACCTGCTTGTGACCTGACCCGTCCACCCCGAGCGCCACGACGATGGCGTGCGAGCTCAGGAAGATGGCGTCGACGTAGACCACGAGCATCCGCGCGTCGATCGGCCGCTGAAGGAACTGCTGCAGGAGCTCCCCGGTGGCGCGGGCAAACCTGGCGCTCACCGCGCTCTTCGAGGTGCCATAGGCCTCAAGGTCTTCCGGCAGCCCGCCGTCCACTACCCCGTAGTGCCGGCTGGCCACTCCGTAGAGCATCCGCTCGAACGCCGCCTCGTCCAAGATCTCGCCCTGCTGCAGTCCGCGATAGTTGCGCAACTCCACTTCCTTGCCGTCCTGCGTCCGCACCCGTGGCCGCTGCAGCTTCACCTTGCGGCCCGCCAGCACGACGTACCCGCCCTGATGCCCGTGTCGCATCGCCCGACGCTCGACCTGGTGCTTGCCCTTGGCTCCTGCGATGGCGTCAACCTCCGCCGCCAGCATCTGCTGCGCGATCACCATCGCTGCCTTCAGCCCTACAGCCGTCAGCCCGTCTCGCAGCGCTCCCGTCAGATCTGCAACCTCAAGGCTGAACTCCCGAGGAAGAACCCACTCCTCGTACCCCTGCTTCTTCTGGTACCCTGGACGCAAGTGGCGCAACTCCTTTCTACTGCACCCCGAGTCTGACAGACCCGGGGAGGAGGGCGCCACCCGCATTTCCAACTAAATTTCGGACCCTACCCAGCTTCTGACTACAGATCTGGTCCGCCTCGTTCCCGTCGAAGACGTCCGCGCTGATCGGGATGCCCTCGCCAGTCACGGCAGCACCCAGCTTGAACTGCTTGAGATCCGGCCGGTGGTCCTTGGAGAACCGACGGAAGGCAAGAGTAGGTGGTGTACCACGAAAGCTGTGCTGAGCTAGCCGGTGGAAGCCCGGTCACGGTAATGGCCAAGCAGCCGTGTAGCTGGTGGGCGGCGGTTGGGGAGACCCAGACGTCGAAGCCCCACGACAAAGTCACCTAGGGTGGCGAGCAAAGCCGCGGTCCGTACGATGAGGAATCCCGCGCAAGCGTCGAAAGTTGTCGGGAGCGGGAGCCGAGCCCTTCACCTACGGGCGAAGGCCATGCGAGGTGCGAAGACCTTGGAGGTGCAGCACCGACGAACCCGCCGGCGTAGTGGGATCGGAACGTGGCGACAGCTCAGCACGGAACGTGGGAGATCCGTCTCGGCCCTGGCAAGATGGCCTCAGGCAGCCAACCTGAGGTGCTCCAGGAGAAGGCGACGCCTATAACCGTAGTCCGGGAAGTGGCGGAGTGCCGAGCGGAAGTCGGAGGAGGCCATATTGGTAGCGATGATCGGTGTGGACAACATAACCCGCCGTAGCGAAGGGCCTCTAGCCAGGCGAGCGATCAAACAACGGCCAACGCGGTCAACGCGGAGGAGCCTCGCAGGTCGCTAGGACTAGGCGCCAACACCTGTGGCAAGGTGGAATGCGTCTGGCCGACTGCCTGGGGGAGAGCCGTGTGAGGGAGAACCTCAAGCACGGTTCGGAGAGGGGGCATTGGAGACGGGGCCTTACGGCTACCGCGCCAGTGCCCTACTTTACTTCGCCAAGGCCGAAGCACTGGAGACCTCGGCGGGGTCGTAGACCGCGGCATGGCGGAGGTACCCGGAGACCTCCCGGCATCGCGTTGAGCGCGTGACCCCTGCCACCAACCTGGCCGCCGCCCCCGATCCTTCCGGCCTCTCGACTCCTACCGTCTCATCTCTGGCCTCCATCGCGGCGGACGTCCTTCCGCAAGCTCTACAAGCGACAGACTGCCATCGAGCGTACCCTCTGTAAACCCAGGTCGCCGACAGCAAGCTGCAGCACGGTTTTCGCGTCCAGAGGCGCGGCTGCCACCACTTGGACCTGTTCAAGGCTCTGCTCTTTTACGCGCGTGCCTTCGTCCGCGTCCCTGCCGGCTGCGTAGCCTGACCCGGCTCCGCCCGTCCAAAAACCAAAACTGGCCCCCACAGCGGCCTGGATCCTTGTGCCCGTCTTCCGACGCCATTAGGCGCTCACCCACATCTGGTCGGCCGTGCACAGCGAACCTTGATTTTTGTGGACTACACTTCCTGTGGGCCCTCACTTCGTATGGGCC